>JAFGBA010000073.1 GCA_016933395.1 Sedimentisphaerales bacterium
AATACCTTGCTTCTCGGCGATCAGCTTGCCGTAGCAGGTTAAATAGACAGGCCTAGTGGCCCGTAAGAAAAGAAAGGAAAGCTGACATGCCACGCGTAGTCAAAGGCGCCGCTCGGCGTCAAGCCAAGAATCGTATCTTAAAGCAAGCCAAAGGTTTTCGTGGTTCGCGTGGGCGGACTTGGCGGCTGGCCAAAGAAGCCGTCGTTCGCGCCCAGGTGTACGCCACCCGGGACCGCCGGCAGAAAAAACGTGAATTTCGTGGTTTGTGGATTATTCGCCTTAGCGCCGCTTGTGCCCAGCGGGGTATCCGTTACAGTCAGTTCGTATATGGCTTGAAACGGGCCCAGATTGCCCTGAACCGCAAGATACTTTCGGAAATGGCCATCCATGATCCCGAAGGTTTTGACGCTGTGGTCGAGACGGTTCGCAAGGCCCTGCCGGCATAATGATTTGCATATAAATAAAATGTAAAAGCGGAAAGAACTATTATTTCGATTAATTTTCCGCTTTTTATTCACAATATCATTGATAGTTAGCCGGAATTCAAGAAATGTCGGAGATTCTTGAACAATTCAAGAAGGTTGGCAAGCAGGCGCTGGCGGACCTGAAGGGGATCGACAGTCTGGACCGACTGGAAGCATATCGCGTGAAATACCTTTCACGCAAAGGGGAATTAACCGGTTTGCTGGGACAGTTGGGTAATTTGCCCAAGGAAATCAAGCCGCAGGCGGGTAAACTGGCCAACCAGATCAAAAACGAAGTTCAGGCGGCTTTCAATACGTGTCAGGAGGCTCTGGCGGGGGGGAAGGCATCATCATCGGGACCTTTATTCGATGTGACATTGCCGGGAAGACAACCTCAATTAGGTAGTCGCCATGTCATTATGCAGGTTATTGAGGAACTGCTGGAGATTTTCGGGCGGATGGGTTTTGAGGTGGGGTACGGACCGGAAATTGAAGATGAACGACATAACTTTATCGCTTTGAATATCCCGCCATCGCATCCTGCCCGCGATCCGCTGGATAATTTCTACATTGATGATTCCACCCTCCTGCGTTCGCAGACATCGACGATGCAGATTCGGGAGATGGAGCGTCGTAGGCCGCCAATTCGTTTGGTTGCTCCGGGGCGGGTATTTCGCCCGGACGCGGTGGACGCCACCCATATGTACATGTTCCATCAGATCGAGGCCCTGGTCGTGGATGAAGGCGTCAGTATGATCGACCTGAAGACCACTATTGACCAGTTTATTCAGGCCTTTTACGGCGAAAAATTGCAATGGCGGTTTCGACCGAGCTTTTTTCCTTTTACCGAACCTTCCGCCGAGGTGGATTTACTGCTGAAAGACAAAAGCGGCCGGGAAAAATGGATTGAGATGGGCGGCTGCGGCATGGTTGATCCTAACGTGTTTGAGGCCGTCGGCATCGATCCCGAACGCTATACCGGCTGGGCCTTTGGCTTCGGCATCGAACGTTTGGCCATGCGCAAATACGGCATCAGCGATATCCGCTGGCTTTTCGAAAATGACTTGCGTTTCCTGCGGCAGTTTTGAATTTTGGCGGGGGCGTAAGCATTTAACCAAAACATGGTGACGTCCGGAATTTTGCTATGAATCAGGCAATTTGGTATTATTTGGTGGGAGAGCAGCAAGTTGGACCGGTCAGTTTTGAGGATATCAAAACAAAGGTGACCGAGGGGGTGGTTGCGCCGGAAAGTTACGTCTGGCGGGAAGGATATTCGGACTGGGTAAAAGCCTGGCAGGTGCAGGCGTTGTTTGCCGATGGCGCCAATCCTTCCGGTGTCAACCCGCCGTCAATGCCGGGCGTTCCCGTCGGAGCATATTACTATCCTGTTTCAACTCCGGTTGTGACCTACGCAGGATTTTGGAAACGATTTGCGGCGATTCTGCTCGATGGATTGATTTTGCTGATTCCCAAATTTGCTATGGTTGGAATAATTAATACAATAGCGATATCTCAGGACATTAGCGAAGAAAAAATAGCGCCTTTGGCTAATTTACCATCCATTATCTTGGAATGGTTGTATTTTGCTCTTATGACAAGTTCATCCTGTCAGGCTACGCTGGGGAAACTGGCCTTAGGCATCAAAGTAACCGATCTTAATGATCGGCGGATAAGTTTCGGACGGGCCACGGGGCGATACTTTGCCTCAATTCTCTCAGCTTTAACGTTATTAATCGGATTTCTCATGGCTGGCTTCACCGCGAAAAAGCAGGCGTTACACGATATGATTGCCGGCACTCTGGTGGTCAACCGGGAAAGCTAATCTTTGGCTGAATTCATGTAAGCAATATATCCTTGTGATCGGCACAGAATCCTTTACGTTGGCAGTCGCGGCAATGGAGGCCTATCCAGACGTTGTCGAACTGGCTCATTATCGGCTCAATCAGTTCCCGGTCAGTGGTGATAAAGCCGGCCTCAAAGTTGCGGCGGTTTTCGCTTTTGGCGCCCATGCCGGCGCCGGTCAGGTTGGCGCTGCCGCTATAGGCGAATTCACCATCCACAATCACCGATTTGAAATGCACTCGCGGGCAGAGGATGCGTTCCAGGCCGGTGAGCAGTTTAGGGTAACGATCAAAATCCTTGCGAAAGGCGGGGCCGGGTTCTTTGGCGTGCAGCAGCCGCAACTCTACTTGTCGGCCGGCCAAGTCGGATAACACTTCCAGAAATGGAACCATCCGGCCGTTCTTGTCCATGTACAAGTCTTTTAAATCCGCCGTCGCCAGCCAGAGAAATTTTCGTGCTTTTACGACATGGTCGCAAATGACCCGTTTGTAGATATCTCGGTTGGTGATGTATTCCAGCATGGTCAGGAATCATGAGCAGGAGGTGTTATTGTTATCGGTCCGAAAAGGATTGACCGGCGTTCTTGCGTGATGACGCCGATGTGAACGGGGTGTTTTTTGATTTGCTCATTATATGGCGATAGATCAATTTTATGAAGAGCGTTAAGCTGGTTGCTGCGCTTGAGTAATTTGACTTTTTTGGGGTCTTTTTCATCAAAATTTATGAAAATCGCCAACCGAGCGGCCGGTTGTGTTTGGACAGTGAGAATGCCTTTAACCAAAGTTGCCTGTTTTACGGTTGGCAGGGAAAAATCCAGATAATTTGGCGAATTTGTCGCATAGAGATTGACGTTAAAAGTTTCTTCACATTGATGGAAGGGGACTTCCACTACGAATAGATCATTGCCAAGTTTGCGAATGCCAAGTGATTCAGGCGAGCTAATATCTTTTCCGCGTAACGGACTTTGACTCAAGTCCACTTTGATGCTCAAAGGAATATCAATCGTTTCCAGCGGCAACATTCCATAGGGATCACGGTAAGTCACCTGTATCTGAATGCCGTTGTTCAGGCATTCGCTTTTGATTGTCGCCATATCGCGCAGGGTCTTATATTCGACGGCGCTGCCATAATCGAGCGTTACGACGTCATGTCCGGCCATAATCTCTCGCTGTGATTGATAAAAATCATGCAGGGTTGTGTGATAACGGGGATTGGTGTGCCAATGGATAAAATCGTTATACCAGCCGTTGGCGGCGATAGCCTGGCGTAAAAGGTCGCCGCAATGGCGGAGAACCTCATCGCGGGAGGCATCCATATCGCCGGCTCGGGTGGCGCCGGGCTTGAGGCACATCCGGGGCGGGATTATCACGTCGTTACAATTATTGCCGAGAAAACCTTCACGTTCAGTACTTTTACCGTAGCAGACGTCACCGGTGGCGTCCGAATTACGCAGTCCCAGGAAAAATTTCGGCATGGCGTACGACGAAGCTGTTTGCCCGTTGCGATACGCTCCGGCGGAGGGCATCTCGCCATAAAGCTCCAGATTCCAGGAACGTTGGTAATTAATCAACCCGGTTAATACGTCCGTTTCGCCGGGTTGGTTATGATCAACGTCGAAGCCGTATTTACCGTCGCTGATGTCGTAAAGCTGTTGACCATGGTTGGGGAAACGTTTTGGCTTTTGCCGGCCGACTTGCACTTTAAAGCCCGCCGCGACGCCGGCTTTTGTCCATTTATCAGAATAATAGTCAGGTATGACAGGAAACTTTTTGGCCGGATTCGGTTCGTTTTCAGGAACTTTGGGATTTTGCCAGCGGTCAGAGGAAAAATATACCTGAAAGCCAATGCGGCCGGTTTCGTTGGCTTCCCGCCGTTGGGGGAGTGGAATATGGCCGGACTTCTGGAAAAAAGGATTGTCAAAGACCGTCAGCGCGAGATTGAATTTGAAAGCGCAGGCTTCGGCATAATAAAACGAGTTCACGGCCGCGGTGTCGGTTTCCTGGGACCAGCTTGCCTGAGCGCCGAAGCGGTGATCGCAGGGAACCGCCAAAACGGAATACGGTTCAGCGTTAATGATCTTGGTTGATGCACATACCCCACTGATAATTGAGGCTGCTATGGCAATCCATTTAAACATTTTGCTTTCCTGTATTTGGAATCAGGTTTTACGAAATTAATGTTCCGATTAGGATTATGATTCAGCAAGTTTTTTTTCGGCCATATCATTTTCGGCATGGACGACGTCGGCAAGTTGCTCGAAGAAATCCGGCAGGGCGCTGATAACGCGGTTCCACGAGGGAATGCGCGGCAAATCCGTCGGTTCTTCGAGAATGCGTTCGCCGGCGCGGGTGATGGCTTCGGTGAATAACTCCACCGCCTGATATTCGCTATGACGGTCAAAGGGCAGGTTATTCAGGCTGGCGTCGCCGGCGTACTGGTTAACGGCTTCATTGGCCATATTGACATAACTGGCCCTGAGCGTCAGGAAAAAGCCCGAAGGGAAGATGATGCCCTGGCCCGCGAGGGTTCGCATCATGACTTTGGCGATGTCGGTCGCCATTTTCACCAGGCCGAGTTGAGGGTCTTCACCCATTTCCTGATGTTTGTGTTCATAGGTGTCGGCGATATCCACCTGGCAAACATGGGCGAGGCTGACGCGGCGATAAACGTCCGAAAGCGTGCCGATTTCAAGACCCCAATCGCCGGGTATGCGTAAAACATGGCCCAGAGGGCGAGTCATGCTGATTTCGCCGCTAAGAGGATAACGAAAACTGTGCAGAAAATCGAGAAAATGGTTGCGTCCCAGCATCATTTGCAGGGCGCGAACCATAGGCGTGAAAAACAGGCGGGTGACGCGGCCATATATTTTATCGGCGACGCGCATGTAATAAGCCTTGGCAAATTCAAAATCCATGCCGCGAAGCGCCACGGGATACACCAAACGCGCCAGCATGCGCCGAGAGTAGTTGCAAATATCGCAGTCGTGAACGGCGATGACCCATAGCTTGCGATTGCTAAGCACGTACCCCAGGCCCGTCCATACGCCTCGGCCCTTGCCGTCGGGACCGACGTTAAGATAATTTTCCGCCAGCAGGTCGTAAAGTTTTTTAACGCCCGGCCCGGATGACCAGACCACCGTGTGGGTTTGCGGCAATTGCCGGAGTTTGCGCCGCGCTTCCACGAAATCCTTGATGTCCTGCGTCTGGCCCAGGCTCAGCACCACTTCGGAAATGTAGGGCGCCTGTTTTAATTCTTCAATGATGTCATTAAACGATTCCGAATTCAAATCGCGCGGGATGATAGGCAAAATAAGGGCAATGTCGCGCCGCTTGAAGATGTTGGACAACCGGCTTTCCATTTTTTCGAGGTTATCGGTGCCCAGGTCATGCAGCGTGGTAATAATGCCGTTCTGAAAAAAATCGCCCATAATGCGTTCCTTTCTTGTCCTTGGCCGTCACAGCATGTATCCGGACGAGAATCAAACCAGCAGATGCATCCGCTCCAGTTGCAGTGCATTTATAAGCAACTGTTGATTATCTATTCGAGAAGACAGGGCGGCATCGGAAATATCCAATGAACCCATCAAATTATACAACCGGGTCAACTGTTGAGCGTGGCGAGCCAAGCCATATTTATTCATAACAACCCGCCGATTTGCATCTATTGTAGCGGCGTTTGGGCGATTTTGCCAGTCACAAGGTTGGTGGGGATGGCAGCGCAAGAAAACGACATGTTTTAACAAAGAGGGATTCTGTATAACCTTCTCTAATATAATGAGTTGCAGTTCGAACGAAAGGTCGGCCCAGTCAATGCCGCTTTCCGTTGATTTTTCAGTAGGGGGGTGGATTTTTGTTTTCTCAAAGGTTTGTATAAACAATTGCCGGGAAGGCGGTTCAATGTTCGAGGCCGCGGCAAAACGTTGTTGTTTATGATAGTATTCCCTTTGCAGATTTTTAAGCTCTTCATCCGTCAACCACGTCAGCGGTATTAATAAACGATCATAGAGATGGCTGATCTGTAATCCGGATTTTACAAAATCAGAGGTGATTTCCGGTATATTGCGTCCGAGGAGAGGTTTTCCCGCCAGCCAGGGTTCATGAAAGACATAGCC
>JAFGBA010000074.1 GCA_016933395.1 Sedimentisphaerales bacterium
ACCGAGAAGCAAGGATGCCCTCAAAACAATTATTTAGAGGTCAAAGGAATTTTATTACTTGACTTTGAGTTCTTCATAGGTGGTTAATTCAGGCGCCCGCGGCGGTTTTAATTGCGTAGCCAGGGCCGCCATGGCAAGGCATGCAATACCGGCGGGGATAAACGCGCCCTTCCAGGCCTGGATATCGCCCATAATTCCGCCGAGAATCGGACCCACAATTCCGCCAACGGCATAAGCCATAAATACCCAGGGGTAGTTGGTGCCGACATTTTTATTACCGAACAAATCCGAAGTTGCTGTCGGGAATAGAGCGAAATTGCCGCCAAAATTGAATCCGATTACTGCTGCACCAAGATACAAGCCCCACTGGTTGCCGCCGATAAAATAGAATAGCAGCATCATCGCGCCTTGCAGGGCGCTCATCAAGACAATGGCGTTCTTGGCTCCGGTTTTACCTGAGATGTACCCCCAGGCGATACGGCCGAAACCGTTAAACAGGGCATAGAACAATCCCATCGCCGTGCCGGTGATGACATTGGCTTTGGTGGCGTCTATGCCGTTAGCCGTTAAGGCGTCGATGCCGAAGAGTTTGATGATACCGATAACCATCAAGCCCGCCATTGCCCCGGCGGTAAAGGTCAAAAATAAAATCCAGAACTGAAATGTTCCCACCATTTGTTTCTCACTGAAATCGATACCGCCGGTCTTGGCCGCACTTTCGCCGGTGGGGGGCGTCCAGCCGGCCGGTTGCCAGCCCGCCGGAGGATTCACCATCGTCATCGCACCTAAGCCCACCAGGACGGCGAAAAGAATACCATACAGGATAAACACTTGATTAACCGACCACCACGCTCCGTACAGGCCTGTCCAGCCGGGTGTCAAATCCAGTGGTCCGAATTTGAAACCACCGGTGAGTTTGATCCAAATCAAAGCTCCAAAACCAAAGCCTGCTACTGCCAGCCCCATAATCAATCCCTTCTTATCCGGAAACCACTTGGCCAGAGCGGCAATCGGGCAGACGTATCCCAGGCCGATACCTGCACCTCCCAGGATGCCTACGCCGATAAGAATGCCCGTGAAACTATTGCCGGAAAGCCCCGCCAGAACATATCCTGCTCCCAGAACAAGGCCTCCGGTAAGCGCCACAACCTTAGGTCCGACTTTTTTCTGCCAGCGCCCGGCGATCAAAGCCATGACAATGGCGAACATTGCCAAGCCAACGGAGAATATAATTTGAGTGTCTTTTTTATTGAAACGGTAGTACCCGCCCGCCTGTTGCAGGGCGACGCCCAGACGGAAATGAGTATTGATGTCGTCGGGATTTTTACGGACTTGCTGCATCAAATACCCAATGGTTTTGTCCATATAGTCAGCTTTTTTATCGCTATATTGCAGAATTCCGGCCGGAACTTTGGCTTTTGGATCTTCAATAAGGGTATCTAGTGCGGATACCTGACTTTTAACCATCGTCTCCAGCGTTCCGGGTTGGTCCGCCCCCAGGGTGAAAATGGCCCACAGAACGCCTTCCAAACTATCAGGCGACTTGGCCACACCGTGAAGTTGTTCTGTTAAAACCTTCCAGTCTGGTTTGGCGTCCAGGAGGAGTTGATAATGCTTTTGCGCCTCCTTCAGGGTTTCAGCATCAACCTTAGTGATATTACCGTCTTTATCTTTGGTGATGCCTTTAGCCAGGAATACATCCCCCAGGGCTAGAAGCGCCCGTGGTTCATTGGGCGATACTTTGAGCATGTGTTTGTAGTGGTTCATCGCGCCATCGATGCCGTTATCGGTGAGTTTTACCGTAAATACGCTCCAGGCGTAAATCGCGCCCAGGCACAACTGGATGAGAATAGCGCCGACAACCACAATCCAACGATTCATCACTTTTGCTGAGGGGTTTTGCTCACTCACGGTTAGCTCCTAATTATATTTGAGTAGTCCAATTGTTATTAAACGGGGCATCTTAACAAACCTGACCTACCTCGGCAACGCAAAACAGCTCCCGGTTGTGATTTTTCCGACAGCTAATATGAAATAGGCGGAAATATATCCTGGCAACTCTATAACATTAGTATTTATAAATACTTGTGTATTTTTCTCGCGGAAAGACAACGCCGTTCGCTATTTCCATAATCCGCCACCGGTCAGCAGAAAGTATTTAAAATGGCTGTGGAAAACCTGTAGTTCTCGGCAACAATTATTGCCGTCTGAAAAGAGATTCACCGCTGATTTGTTTTCTTTGTTCTCCCGGCTGTTTTACGAAAACCTCCAGTAGTTCGTCACCGTGGCACTCGAAATAGAGGGCCTTGATCTTATGATACCCCTGCTCCAATGCAACAATGCCGCTTATAAATCGATTGCTATGGAGGCCGTCATTGTCCACCACGAGTTGTGAATCAATAAACAAGCGACTCCCATCGTCGGAATTGGTCCAAAATTGATAAATTCCGTCTTTCGTCGCCAAGAAATAGCCGGAAAATTCCAGGCCAAATTCTTCCCCTCGCTTAGCGACGGACAGGTCGAAATTCCCACATTGACCGCGTTGTTGCGGCTCCGAACCTGAGAAATCCGCGATTTTCCTGAAATCTCCGACGTATAGGTTATAATCCAGGCCGTTTTCAATCGGTCTGACTTCCAACGAAGGTTTCAACGTCAGTTTAGTTGCTGTGGTGCTGAAGATATTGCTTGGAAAACACCCTTCTTTATAGGCTTTGGCTTTAATCAAGGTTGTCGCATTGACCTCGAAAACACCCGTATAGCGTTTTGCCGACGGATTTGGCTCGCTTCCGTCCAGCGTGTAGAATATTTCCGCCCCGTCATCATCGCATCGGAGATCAATGCGTAGGGTGTCGGTAAAGAACCGTTCCGGATTCGACAGGTAAGGCATCAGCGTCAGTCTATTCCCAGGTGCGGAATGAGGCCGGTCCGTTTTGTCCAGGCCCCACACTTTATTTGGCGCAGGGCCCATTTTGAATACCAGTTCGCCGCCGTTGATGATATCAGCGTGCAGAATATACGACTTGGTATAGGGTTCGTTATTCAGCGTCGCGGATTGGATATAAATATTTTCGTCCGAAACGTCCTCGGCGACAATATGGAACACCTTGCCGGTTTCGA
Source organism: Sedimentisphaerales bacterium (assembly GCA_016933395.1). Classification (GTDB taxonomy): domain Bacteria; phylum Planctomycetota; class Phycisphaerae; order Sedimentisphaerales; family SM23-30; genus JAFGBA01. Next base: position 3,118 of record JAFGBA010000074.1, read on the forward strand.
GGTTGATGCGAACGTCCGGAAACAGCGGCGTTCCGAAAACATATATGGGTTGACCGGGGCAGACGGGATAAAAGCCCATCGCACTAAAAACGTACCATGCCGACATCTGGCCGCAGTCTTCATTGCCGCAAAGCCCGTCCGGCCGATCCGTATAAAGCGTTCTGACAATTTGAGCCACCCTTTCCTGTGTTTTCCAGGGCGCTCCGGCATAGGCATACAAATAGATAAAGTTGTGAGACGGCTCATTGCCGTGAGCATACTGTCCAATCAGGCCGCTGACGTCGGCGTGTTCACGACCCTGTCGGGTAAAAAGCTCATCCAATTTTCGGATAAACGCCTGGTCGCCGCCCATCAGTTCAATCAGGCCTTCGACGTCATGAGGCGCAAACCACGTGTAATGCCATGAATTTCCCTCGGTGAATTCCCAGGCTCCGTCCGCCGTGAGATCGTCGGGATTAAAGTCCGGTTTCCAGGAGCCGTCGGCGTCTTTGCCGCGAATAAAGCCCACCGAACGGTCAAAGAGATTCCGGTATTGCTGCGAGCGGCGGTTGAAGGTCTCATAATCATTTTCCAGGCCAAGTCCCTTCGCCATGACGGCGATGCACCAATCATCATAGGCGTATTCAACCGTGCGCGAAGCGGACTGGGATTCTTTCGCCGTGGAAATATATCCCTGCCGCTTGTACTCATCGAGTCCCTGATGATCCTGCATGGCACTTTTTTTCATGGCCAGATATGCTTCATTGACGTCATACCCGCGAATGCCCTTGATCCAGGCGTCAACGATTACCGGGACCGCATGATACCCAATCATGCACCAGGTTTCGCCGGAAGCCAACTCCCAATAGGGCAGAAGGCCGCCCTGCTCGTATTTGCCGAGAAAAGAATTAATAAAATCATTTGTTCGCTGCTGCTCAATAATGGTGAACAACGGATGAGCGGCGCGAAAGGTGTCCCATAAGGAAAAGACCGTGTAATTCTCGAAGTTCTCAGCCTGATGGATTTTCTTGTCCATACCGCGATAGCGGCCGTCAACGTCCACGAAGAGATTCGGCGCCAGGCAGGCATGGTAGAGG
>JAFGBA010000075.1 GCA_016933395.1 Sedimentisphaerales bacterium
ATCTGACGCCAAAAACGCCACGGTATTGGCCACATCCTCGGGTTTACCGAAACGGTTCATGGGAATTGCCATTTTGGCATATTCTTTTACCTTATCCGGTAAAACATCGGTCATCTGGGTCTGAATGAACCCAGGCGCTACACAGTTGGCGGTAACATTTCGCTTGGCCAGTTCCTTGGCAACCGTTTTGGCCAAACCGATCAAACCTGCCTTACTAGCGGCGTAATTGGCCTGCCCGGCGTTGCCCATAACTCCGGCGACGCTGGCTATATTAACAATCCGCCCCCATCGGTTCCTCATCATTGACTTGGCCGCGGCGCGAGTCGCCACAAATGCGGCCTTGAGATTAATTTGGATAACTTTATCAAAATCCCCGTCGCTCATAGTTAAAAGCAGCCCATCCCGCGTAATCCCGGCATTATTCACCAAAATTCCCACCCCTCCGTGGTCTTGAGAAAGCCGCTCTATGGCATCATTCAGAGCGGCTGAATCGGTTATGTCAAGTGTTTCGGTCAATACCTCAAATTCCTTTTCCGCCGCCAGACTACGCAACTCCTTAAGCTGATCGGCATTTATGTCTATTGCGCATACTTTTCTGCCCTGGCGTGCCAAGGCAAAGACGATTTCCCGTCCGATGCCGCGAGCTCCGCCGGTGACAATCGCCAGACGTTTTTCCGTCATAACTTACGTCTCCCTAACTAATTACCTGCTATTCCATTAATAGTAACCAAGTCAATTTTGACCTTTTTTTCTCGGGCCGTTTTCTTTATTAAACCGGTCAGAACACGCCCAGGACCAATTTCCACAAAACGTTCAACGCCATCGGCGAGCATTTTTTCCACGCATTGTTGCCAGCGGACCGGACTGACCAGTTGGGCCAGTAACTTATCGACTATGCCCTCTACGCCGGTATAGACACCGGCATCTACATTGGCCATAACCGGACACGCCGGTTTTTGCAAGGATATTCGCTGCAAAGCCGTCCGAAGCTGCTCGGCAGCGGGATCCATCATGGCTGTATGGAATGCCCCTGCAACCGCCAGGGGAATGGCTCGTGAAGCCCCATGTTTTTCCGCCAATTGAGCGGCTTGCTCACATGCCTTTGGCGCACCGCTTAGAACGATTTGCCCCGGGCAATTGAAATTGACCGCACTCAGGTCTTTGTTGCTGACAGCCCCCTTCGTAATCACATCGTTAATTAAATCGTTAATTTTGGTTTCATCCAACCCTAAAATCGAAACCATCGCTCCCGGCCGGGCATCGGCCGCTCGCTGCATGCTCCGGCCGCGAAGATCAACCAATCGCACCGTATCGGAAAAACTCATTGCTCCGGCGGCATACAAAGCCGTATATTCTCCCAGACTCAATCCGGCGCAAATATCCGGCTGAATATTCTTGAGTTCCGGCGCCGTCAATCCCATTCGGACAGCCTGTAATAAAACTGCGCTGACGGTAAATATAGCCGGCTGGGATACCGCCGTGGCATTTAGTTTTTCTTCCGGTCCCTGGAAACAAATTGTCGCCAGGTCATAACCGACAATCTCGCCGGCCTGACGAAATAAATTCGCCAATTCAGCGGAGGCGGCATAAGCATCATGACCCATGCCGACCGTTTGAGCGCCTTGACCGGGAAACACAAAAGCTGTTTTCATTTTATTTTAAAATACGCCTTATTATAATCGAATAACATTGATGCCCCACGTGAGTCCGGCGCCGAAGGACACCAGAACGATCAAATCACCTTCCTGCAAGTGGTCATCCCTGAGAGCTTCATCCAATGCAATGGCAATCGACGCTGAAGAAGTATTGCCGTAACGATCAATATTAACGAACATTTTATCCTGCGGCAGACTCAGGCGTTTGATAACCGATTCAATAATACGGGCGTTCATCTGATGAGGAATTATCATTTTCACATCATCATTGCTGATGCCCAGTTTTTCATACGACTCATTAATCAATTCGACAATTCTACGAACGGCAAGTTGATACGTCTCTCGACCATGAATGGTCATATAAATATCGTTTGGATCTTCAAGCACGGACCCGACGGGATTACGGCTGCCGTAAGCCTTGCAGCATAGCGTTTCCCAACCGCCGCCGTCGGCGTGCAAACTGCTGTATAGCAGACCGCGATCACTGTTTTCTTCGGCGCATAAAATCGCAACGCCCGCTCCATCGCCGAAAAGAATACAACTGCCCCGATCATGGTAATCGGTAATGGTTGAAAGCGTTTCGGAAGCAAGAATCATCACATTATTATACTGACCGGAACCAATCACCGCCCCACCCAATCCCATGGCGTAGGTAAATCCGCTGCACGCGGCGGAAACATCGAAAGCACAACAATTATTATTGCCCAAACCGGCCTGCACAAAACACGCCGTCGCCGGGAACACCATTTCCGGAGTTATCGTGGCGCAAATGATCATGTCAATATCAAGGCCGGTAAGATGCGCTTGCGCGAGCGCCTGTTGAGCGGCCTGAAGCGCCAAGGAGGCGGTGCTTTCACCAGGAACGACGACATGCCGTTCCTTTATCCCGGTGCGAGAGGTAATCCATTCGTCGGAGGTATCCACCAGTTTTTCCAGGTCTTGATTGTTGAGAACTTTTCCTGGAACAGCCCGGCCGGTCGCTTTTATTACAGCGCGGCGTTTACGAGAAAATAACGTCCCCTGGGTATTACCTTTCATAAATATTTCAACATCCTTGTCTGCAACAACTTCGGCCCGGCGTCAACTTTCATCAACCGGCACGGAAGCAATCTGTTCGGCGATTTTTTGATTAATATCGAGTTGCGCCTGTTGACGGGCGCGCAGGATGGCGTTGCGAATGGCGCGAGGGTCGCTGCTGCCGTGGCAGATGATGCATATTCCATCCACTCCAAGAAGCGGCGCGCCGCCATATTCATTGTAATCGTGCTTGGCGTATAGACTGTTGATGACAGGTCGGAAATGTTCGATCATATCGGGTTTGATCTGAGCCAATTCCGCCAGAATCGCCTTGAACAATCCTTCGGCAATACCCTCCGTCAATTTTAAAATCACATTGCCTACAAATCCATCGCACACAATGACATCCGCAGGACGATTAAGTACTTCTCGAGGCTCCACGTTACCAATAAAATTCACATTGGGATCGTCCCATAACAACTGATTAACTTTTTTTACAAGTTCGTTCCCCTTTGCGTCTTCCTGGCCGATACTAATAAGGCCAACGCGCGGATTCGCAACGTTGAGAACCTGACGGGTAAAAACCGCGCCCATAAGAGCGTATTGATGCAAATGACTGGCCTTGGGAGCAATATTGGCTCCGACGTCCAAAAGAGTAAGCGGTCCCTGAAACGTCGGCAAGACCACCAAAATGCCCGGCCGCTGCACGCCCGGCAAAAGCCTCATACGCATTTGACAGGCGGCCACGCAAGCGCCGGTATTGCCGGCGCTGATGACGACATCGACAGACCTTTCCGCCGCCAGCTTGGACATGATGTTAATACTGCTGTTCCGCATCCGGCGCAACCCTTCGACAGGAGGAGCATCCATCGGAATGGATTCCGGCGCGTGCACCAATTCAATCCGTTTTTGCCAGCGGTCAGCGGGACCAAGTTTCTGTTTGACGACCGCTTCATCACCGATAAGAACCAGACTGTCATTGTTGATATCGTCAAGGGCCTTCAAGCACCCGGCGATAATCGCATCAGGAGCATTATCCCCCCCCATGGCGTCAATGGCTATCCGCATGGAGATTACTCAATTATTTAAAGCACGGCACATCCCTGGGCCGATGGTTATTCTTCCTTGTTCAACTCCAACGTCAACCCGGGATTGACATACCCGCATTTATCACAGGCCGCATGAGGCAATTTGGCGTTATTGCACTTTTGACATACGGAATAATTGACTGCTTTAAGCGCCTGGTGAGCCCTGCGGGTTCGGGTGCGAGTACGAGATATTTTTTTTACCGGCAACATAATACATAATCCTTTGTGATATCTTCTCTTATCAAAAATCGCCAAAAGACCAATTACACAAGTCTCGGCGCGTCAACAACAGTTGCTGCAAGAACTTAGAAAAGTAAAGCCCTCTTGTCAAGGGAATTTTCAATTCCCCCTATACCAACCTTAAAAAACCATTCACCTTCGGCAAATAGGTATATAGTCGCGCCCGTTCATTCCCGCTCCCATGGTATGGCCGTTCCCGCTCATGTTTCAATACCACTCAACCGTCCCCGCCCATGATTCAGCCTGTCACGGCGCAGTCAAAGTCAAAGCCTCAGGTTCAGGTCATAAGCTTCATTCTCTTTTCCTGCGTATCACTCCCAAACCACCCAAAACCAGCAATCCCACCCCGCAAGGCTCAGGAACCGTATAACCGCTGTCTTGCAGTTCAAACGTCCCCGCATCATAAACCTCGTAATACTGCGCTCCCGGCGTCTCCCCGCCGCACCAGTCAAAACTTACCCGAAATCCACTGACACTTTGCCCCACGGCAATTCCCCCCGCCAGACTTTCCGCGTCGTATGCAAATCCCTGCTGAATAACATCGATTTCTTCCAGGATAAGTTCCTCCCATCCGTTTGCCGGCGGTTCAGGCGTATCAATGGTGATGTTCTCCGCCAGGCCGTAGTCGAAATATACCGTGAAAAGTTCGATCCCCTCGCTCAATCCGAAATTGGACACTTCATACTCATACTGCCAGCGATTACCCCCCAAATCCGTCAAAGTATAATCAATCCCCGTCGTCTGTCCCCATGATGAACCCATTGCCAACAAACACACCCCGAAACCGATACACATTTTCCATCCTCTACCCTTTTGCATGGCTACATTTTCCTTTCCTTTTGGTTATTACGTGCTCAATGCAAACTTGCTTTATGTACAGCTATATGTTGTGTTGCCTGCTAATTACCCTCCATTTGCGAGACCAATTCGCTAAAATCTTCCAAATTCACAACGCCATCCCCATTCCCCGGCGCAATGTCCGCAGCATTTACCCCTGTTGCCAGCCATTCCTGCATCAGCATGACCAAATCCACCAGATTCACGCTGCCGTCGCCCGATAAATCCCCGCTTAGCGAATCCTCCTGTGGCCACGGCAATC
>JAFGBA010000076.1 GCA_016933395.1 Sedimentisphaerales bacterium
GGCGAACAAGCACGGGATACCCGTGGTGGAAGATGTCGCCCAGGCGGCGGGGGGTTCGTTTAAAGGTCAAAAGCTGGGTAGTATCGGTACGGCGGGGTGTTTCAGTTTTGATTATTACAAGGTTATCGTGTCAGGCGAAGGCGGTTTTATGACCACTAACGATGAAAGACTCTATACCCGGGCGTTAAATTGGCATGATTGCGCGGCATGCTGGAGGCCGGACCGTTTCGGCCCGGAAAAGGAAAATGAAGACCTGTTCTGCGGCGAGAATTATCGCATGAACGAACTTGAAGGCGCTGTTGCTCTAGCGCAAATCAGAAAAGCCAATACGATTGTTTCCAAACATAAAACCGCCAAGAAAAAGATTAAAGATGCGATTGAAAAGTTCAAAGGGCTGACTTTCAGAAGACTGGCGGACGAGGCCGGGGATACAGGCATCTGCCTGATACTGTTTCTACCGGATGTAGGCACTACTCAAAAGGCGCTTCCCGCCCTGAAGGCCGAAGGAGTGCCGGCCGGCGGCGTTTACGATTCCAAGGTAAGAGATTGGCATATCTACAATTACTGGGAGCACATTTTACAGCTCAAATCGGTCGCGGGCGACAGGTTGCCCTGGAGCGGCGTGCCGGAAAGGGAATTGCCCAAGTATTCCAAAGACATGTGCCCAAGGTCACTGGATTTGCTGTCAAAGGCGATACTTATTGATATCGACTACAACCTGCGGGATGAGGATTGTGCCAAGATCGCCAGGGCTATAAATAAAGTTTTGCGTGTTTACCTAAGATAGAAGGAGTGCATGAAGATGGCCAAAATAAGTGTATGCGCGGAATGTTTTTTTACGGATTTGCCTTTTGAGCAGCGAATAGAAAAAATAGCAGAGGCGGGGTATAAATATATCGAGTTCTGGCATCCGGAAGGAACATTTAACGGCGCTGGTATCGATTTCAATCAGGCCAAGGACGCGGGGACGCTGAAAAAAGCGGCGGAAAAAAACGGGGTGAAGTTTAATGATTTTGCGTTCGGAGCTTGGGACGGTTCTATCGGGGGTAACGCCACGAATTCCGATGATCATGACAAGTGGCTCAAGCAAGGTGAAAAGATGCTCACATTCGCCAATGCTATTGATTGCCCGAGAGGCATAATTCTGTCCGGTAAGACGCAAGCGGACTTGACGGTTGAGCAGATGAACGAAAATCTTTTCACTGTTTTTTCCAAGGCTGCGAAACTGGCGAAAAAAGCCGGCGTCACCCTGGTCATCGAGCCCTTGAACAGCCTGGTGGATCATGGCGGCTATTTTCTCGATAAAACCGACCTGGCGGTGAAGATGGTGCGCGAAATTAACAGTTCAAATCTGAAAGTGCTGTTTGATGTTTATCATATGCAGATAATGCAGGGCAATCTTCTTGATTTTATTGAGAAAAATATCGACATCATAGGTCATTTCCATTCTGCCGGTGTGCCGGGCCGGGCGGAGTTGTTTGATACCGAGATCAATTACCCGGCGCTCATCAAAAAGATCGATGAACTGGGTTATGACGGTTGTTTCGGGCTGGAATATTTCCCGAAACTGGACCATTCGGAATCGTTAAAGAGAACGTTGGATTACTTAAGCTGAAGAGGTGTAAAAATGGCAGGAGAATTCAGATTTACGTTTGGGCCCTGGAATATTCACGAAGGGGCGGACCCTTTCGGGCCGAAGGTAAGAGAAAGTATTGAATTCGGGAAAAAGCTTAAGCTGTATAAAGAATTGGGTTTTGACGGCGTTCAGTTTCACGACGATGATGCAGTGCCTGATATGAACAAACTCAGTAACGAGCAGATCGTCAAGGCGGCAAAAGCCGTTAAGGCAAAGCTGGATGAGCATGGGTTGATTGCGGAATTTGTCGCCCCTCGTTTGTGGGAAGACCCGCGCACCATAGATGGCGGATATACCAACAACGACCCTGCCTGCCGGCAATATGCCATCGACAGAAGCCTCCGGGCGGTTGATATCGCCAATGCATTAGGCGCCAAACTTATGGTTCTCTGGCTGGCGCGAGAGGGAACCTATATCCGGGAAGCCAAGGACAGTAAAGTGGCGGTGGACAGAATCGTGGAGGCGATAAATGCGATACTGGTTCATGACCCGGATATCAAGATAGCAATCGAGCCGAAGCCGAATGAGCCGATGGATCAGACTTATATTCCGACTACCGGTCATGCGCTAGCTTTGGGAATGCTTACGAGCGATCCATCCCGGATAGGCGTTAACATAGAAAGCGCTCATGTGATACTCGCGGGGCTTGATCCTTCCGATGAGATGGGTTTTGCTCTCGCCCATAACAAACTCTGGTCGGTTCATCTGAATGATCAAAACGGTTTGAAATTTGATGAGGATAAATCTTTCGGTTCGGTCGATCTTCGGCGGGCGTTTAACCAGGTCAGGATACTTGACAAGTACGATTACGGCAAGGATGGGCATTGGGTCGGTCTGGACGTTAAGACGATGAGAACGCAAAAAGAGGACGCCGCGACCAAGCATCTGCGCAACAGCAGGGAAATCTTTCTTAAGCTGCTGGATTTATCCCGCCGCCTGAACCATTCAAAAGTTAACGAACTTATTAAAGCGAGAGATTATGAAGAGCTTGATCTGTTGATAATGAAACATATTTTGGCCTGACAAAAACGAGAATAGCAATAATGAAGACCTTTAAAGCAGGTGTTATCGGGACAGGTTATATAGGTCCGGCGCATATAGAGGCATTAAGGCGCATAGGGGTGGTTGAAGTTACAGCAATTGCCGAAGCCAATCAACCATTGGCGGAAAAGAAGGCCCAACAGCTTTCCGTTCCGAAGGCGTATGGCGACTATCGCCGGATGCTCGCTGATAAAGATATCGATGTACTTCATAACTGCACGCCCAACTTTATGCATCTTCAGGTCAACAAAGATATTTTAAACGCGGGCAAACACTGCATAAGCGAAAAACCTTTGGGCATGAACAGCCGTGAGTCGGCGGAACTCGTTTCTCTCGCCCAAGAAAAACGTTTGGTTAACGCTGTTAATTTTAATTATCGGTATTACCCGCTGGTTCAGCAGGCGCGCATGATGGTCAAAAACGGCGAACTCGGCAGGGTTTTTGCGGTTCAAGGCTGTTATATGCAGGATTGGCTGCTTTACGACACGGACTGGAGTTGGAGATTAGATCCTCAAATGGCCGGCGGCAGCAGGGTGATGGGAGATATCGGCTCGCATTGGTTTGATTTGATTCGATTCGTTACGGGCAAGAAAATCGTAAAAATATTTGCTGATCTTTTGACGCTCCACGAATACCGCAAAAAGCCCAAGGGCGAAATTGAAACTTTTTCCGGCAAGGAATTAAGGCCTGAAGATTATGAGAAGGTTAAAATTGATTCAGAAGGTTACGGTCACGTGCTGCTGCAATTTGATGACGGCGGCAAGGGAATGACGTGCATTTCACATGTTTCAAGCGGCAGGAAGAATCATATCGTCTTCGAGCTTGACGGTACGGGGAAAAGCATCTGGTGGGATCATGAAAGGCCTAATGAATTGATGATCGGCCATCGCAACGAGCCTAATCAACTGATGTTAAAGGACGCCGTGTTAATGGATAATGCCGTCAAGGATTACGCTCATTATCCGGCGGGGCATAATGAAGGCTATCCGACGGCGGTCAAGAACTTTTGTCGCAATGTATATAGATACATCGCGGGAGAATCGCAGGAAATTGATTTTGCAACGTTTGAAGACGGCCATATTGCTGATGTGGTGGTGGAAGCCGTTATAGAAAGTCATAAAACGCAAAAATGGGTTCCCGTTGATTACTGAAAACGGAAGTAATTGACGATTAACAAGGTTGTAAAAACAAATGCATTTAAGCTATTTAGATTATTTTGTATTTCTGGCCTACATGCTCATTGTTATCCTGATAGGCTTTGCCGTTGCGCGACGGGAAAAGAAAACATCTCTGGACTATTTTTTGGCCGGTGACAATTTGCCGTGGTTTGCTATAGGTTTTTCGCTGGTGGCGTCGAGCATCAGCACCGAGCAGTTTGTAGGTGAAGTGGGTTACGCCTACAGATACGGGTTGGCGGTATCGAACTGGGAATGGGGAGTGTTTGCTGCTTTGACCATCATGTTGGTTTTTTTCGTACCTTTGTATATCAGCAGGCGCATCTCGACGATGCCGGAATATCTGGAATATCGGTTTGGGCCTTTGGCGAGAATCCTTTTCGGCGTTATAACGATTCTGTCTTATGTATTCATCAATCTGGCCGGCGTTATCTATTCCGGCGCGTTGGCGCTGCATACGATTTTCGGGATCAATATCTGGCTGGCGGCCTGCCTGCTGGCGGCGGTGGCGGGCGCCTATACCATCGCCGGCGGCCTGGCTTCGGTGGTCTGGACGGATGTGTTCCAGGCAGTACTTCTTTTGGGCGGCGGATTGTTGGTCTTTTTTCTGGGAGTTGATCGAGTTGGATTTGAAGCTATTCGGGGAACAGGCGACCGAGCGCATTTAATCCTTCCCGCCGATCATCCGTCTTTGCCCTGGACGGGAATGGTGGTGTTGTTTTTATCGACAAACCTGTGGTATTACGCAACGAATCAATATATCAATCAGCGGGTTCTGGGCGCCAGGGATCAGTGGCATGCCCGGGCAGGGATTCTGTTTGCGGCGTTTCTGGGTATTTTCCTTACCCTGGCGGTTTGTTTTCCGGGATTAATTGCCTATAAGCTGTTTCCTGGCTTGGAAAATCCCGACCAGGCTTATCCCAAGGTGGTGAGTGAATTGATCGGGCCGCTGGGCTATGGTATTCGCGGGCTGGTTTTTGCAGGACTTATCGGGGCGATAATGTCAACTATCGATTCACTGGTAAATTCCTGTTCGACGATAATCACTATTGACTTTTACAAACGTTTCTTTAAAAAAGACGCCTCGCAGGCTTCCATGATAACTTTCGGCCGTATTTCATCCACAATTCTTCTGGCGATCAGTCTTTTGTGGACACCGGTGGTGGCGAGTTGGGATTCGATTTTCTCTTATTTCCAGGAATGCTGGTTTTTCATGGCGGTGCCAATCGTGGTGGTGTTTGTATCGGCAATTCTCTGGAAGCGAGCCAATAGCATGGCCGCAAACGCGACACTCATATTGAGTATTGCCTTTCTGGGGCTGCCGTATCTTTTGCGAAGGGCGGATGTTGAGATAAACGCATTTAACCTGGCGGGGATTTTACTGGTTCCGGTTATTGCGTTCCATGTAATTATTGCTTATCTATCCAAGGCGCCAAATCTCGATAAGGTGCGTTTTTGGCTGTGGACGCCGGAAATGGTCAAATTGCCTGTGGCCGATAGGAAAAGCAAATGGTACAGAAGCCTGCTGTTATGGTGGGCGGTGCTGCTGGCGGTGTTTATCGTGATATATATAATTTTCTGGTAATAGTGCGCTGTTCTTTTCCCAGGCACTATTGATTTGGAGATATAAATATGAAATTGGAAACGTTTAAAGTTTTATCAGAAAGTGAAGTAAAAGAAATTCATAAAGCTACGGTCGATATCCTGGAAAACTGCGGCGTGAAAGTGCTGAGTAAAAAGATGTTGGAATTTCTAAAGGGAAAAGGCCTGGACGTGGACGAGGATAAACAGATAGTGCGTTTTTCTCAAAACGTCATTGAAGATAGTATGAGTCTGATCCCGGAAAAATTCGATGTTTTTGACCGAAACGGCGAATTCGTTTTTACGCTGGGCGACCGAAAACCAAAAGTCGCAGCGGGTCACAATGCGGTTTTCTGGGTGGATTCGGAAACAGGTCTGACGCGTCCCAGCACCGTCGCCGATGTGGAGCAATTCGCTCGAATCTGCCAGCAGCTTGATGTTATTGACATGATCGGCATACCGGTCATGCCTCAGGATGTGCCGGATCCCAATGCCACGCTGTTATATGGCGTTAAGGCATGTGTGGAAAACAGTGTCAAGCCGATTTATTTTTCTACAGACAGTTGTAAAGTTAATCGGGCCTGTATAGACATTTTAGAAGCTGCTTTTGCAGGTGATTTCAAGCATCAGGTTTATGGCATTACGCAGTTGTCGCCGACGAGTCCTCTGTATTGGGAAAAGGGGGTGCTTGACGCCTTTATGGATACGATGCAGACAAATGTGCCGATTGCTATTCTGCCGGAACCCATTGCCGGGGTTTCCTGTCCTTACACATTGGCGGGCTTGCTGACGATGAATAATGCCGAGTGTTTAAGCGGGCTGGTCATGATACAGCTTTTGAAACCCCGTCATAAGATCATGTACGCAAATTCGTGGACAACGTCCGATATGAGAAACGGTTCGGCGTTGGTGGGATCGACGGAAACGACGATTTGTCGTATTGCCGCGGCCCAATTGGCGCAATTTTATAAGGCGCCTTCACATACTACGGCTCCTAATTCGGACAATCACGCCCACGATGAACAGAACTCATGGGAAAAAACCTTCAGTCAGTTTTGTGCACTTGGCGCCGGTCATGATTTGATTGTCAATTGCGGGATGTTCGCTACCGGTTTGACGTGCAGCCATGAGCAGTTGCTTATGGATGCGGAGATTTCCGCTATGGCGAAGAGAATCGTAGCGGGCCTGAGAGTCGATAAGGAAACCATCGCTGTCGACCTAATCAAGAAAATCGGCCCACAAGGTGATTCTTATCTTACCACCGACCATACAATCAATTGGTTGCGCAGCGGCGAGTATGTCAGGACACAACTTGCTGTTACCGGCTCCAAGGCAGCCTGGGACAAACAGGGCTCAAAGGACACTTACGAGTTGGCGCGCGATTTGGTAAAAAATTATCCAGAAAAACCAGAAAAAAAATTAAGTGATAAAAGTAAAAAGGTAATTGAGGAAATTATTGGAGAATTCAGCAAATAGTAAGGGAACACTGTTCCAATATTTTAGCCTGCCCAAACGATCGTGTACGAGAAAAAATATCGGTATTGAATCTTTGATTATCTATTCCTTGAGTCTATATTCTCTCCGGCCGCGTTGAGATGCTTATTAAGCTCTTCGTATAGAGGAAGCAGTTTGTGCGGAATGGTTTTCAAAATTTGAAGATTCCAGAAACCGTGCAAGATTGGTGTAAATTTCCGGTGCAACAGGAAACAACTAAAAAAGTCTTAGCCTATAACAAACTGTCAGCCAAACACTTACGAACGCGCCCGGCAGGATTCGAACCTGCGACCTACGGATTAGAAATCCGTTGCTCTATCCGGCTGA
>JAFGBA010000077.1 GCA_016933395.1 Sedimentisphaerales bacterium
GCCGCTTTCGAAGGCAACTCCGAACATGGTAAAAATTAGCCCGATTGATAAAAAAGGCCCTGTCGATACCTCGCGGGCGATAGTACCACAACAAAAAGTGCGAAATCGCACTCAATAGGAATTGTTAATATTTCAATGATTTGCTAACGCCATTGAAAAGGATCGCAGTCCCTTTTACTGATGGCAACCGTCAGGGTGGGACAAAGTGTACGTAAGCGATGGGCTAAACGAGCACACATAAAGCGTTCTGAATTGGAATGACCTACACATACTGTCGTAACGCCGGCTTCCTGAAGCTCCAGGGCGAAATGATGTTTGAGTTCACCGGTGAGGTAAAAGTCGCATTTCTCGCGTATAACGTCACGAAACATTGTACCGCAGGAACCGGCTCCTACCGCCGCCCGGTGAACACTACGACGCATTGGGCCGATGACACCGACCGTGGAAAGTTTTAATTTTACTTTTATCGTTTCAATTAGTTTTTGCACCGGCACGGGTTTTTCCAAATCACCGAATCGCCCCTGGCCTACGCCGGGATTGACGGCTTTCATGGAGAAAATATCATAGGCCGGTTCTTCATAACTATGAGCAGCGAGCATGGCTTTAATAACTGCCGCCAATTTGCTGATCGGCGCTACGGTTTCCAGGCGTATTTCATCCACGGTTTCAAACCGGCCGGGTTGGCCGATAGTTGGATTGCTGTCATCCCCACCCTGAAATGTGCCCGTACCCGGTGTACGAAAACTGCAACGTTTGTATTTGGCATTGTCGCCGATAACACCTGCCCCCGCGGCCCACATCGCTTCGCTTACATCCTCGACATCACTAATCGGTACATACACAACCACTTTACAGGCTGGCGCATCGCCGATATCCGCCGGCTGCAGCGGCTGGGGATCAATGATGCCGATAATCTCCGCCAAAGCGTCATTGGCGCCACCGGGAATGACATCCAGTGATGTGTGCAGGGCGTACACCGCGATATTGTGGCGTATGGCATGGTAGATCAAACCTGAAGGGGTCGGGCCGGGAACAATACGCTTTAATCCCGTAAAAATCGGCGGATGGTAAGCGACAATCAAATCCGTTTGCTGCTTCAGCGCTTCCTCGAATACGGCTTGGGTCAGGTCTATAGTCAATAGCATCCGACGGACAGGTTGGGCGGGATCACCGGCGAGCAGGCCGACATTGTCCCAATCCGCCGCCAGCGAGGTCGGCGCTATTTGGTCCAGGGCCGTCATTACGTCCCGAAGTTCGATTGCATTTATTCGCTTTGACATGCCTCATCAACCTTTTGTCGATATAGCTCGTGCAGGCGAGTGTACACCGGACCGGGCTTTTCTTCGCCTACCGCGTGGCGCTCGATGCGACAAACAGGCATCAACTCCATAATAGAATTGGTCAGAAACACTTCGTTGGCGCTGAGTAACTCACTGATAACGATTGGTTCCTGACGAACACTGATATCGTTTTCCTTGGCCAATTCACATACCACTCGCCGGGCGATGCCGTCCAATACGGGTGTATCCAACGGCGGCGTCACCAGACAATCATCCTGCACGATAAACACATTGCTGACGCAGCCTTCGGCCAGGCGATTGGTCGTCGTAAACCACAAGGCTTCACCGGCTCCTTTTTGTTGGGCCTGTTGCAGGGCTATCAAACGCGAGAGGTAATTGGTCGTCTTGTGACCGGTGATCGGATCGTCCGGATTTTGCTTGTATTCGCTGATAATCACGCTCATGCCGCGCTGATACAGTTCCGGCGGATAAGGCGTCATTTTCGTGGCCGTGATAAACAGTGTCGTTGTCGGCGGCCCATCTCCTTTTACCTCATGCAGGTTCCCGCGCGTGACCGTCAGCCGCAAACGCGCATCGCGCAAATCGTTGGCTTTCAGCAAAGTATCTATCCAGCCTGCTATCTCCTGTTGCGGCTGGGTGATGGGAAAATTCAATACTGTCGCTGAACGATACAACCGGTCCAGATGGTCCTCCAGATGGAAAACCACGCCGTTATAACTGCGCATGGTTTCAAACAATCCCACGCCGTGGAGCAAACCGCCATCGTAAATGCTGACCGATGCCGCATCGGCGGCAACCAATCCATCATTAAGAAATACAAATTCTTCCATAGGTAATACTATACGCTCAAGCTCCTCCAAAACCAAACCAGAAATAGTCGGCCGCCTCAATAACCCTTTTGCCCATTCCATAATAGTAAATGCAAACGGGGCGAAAAAGACCAGCCCCGCTCCAGGCACCATTGGGCGACCCGGGGCGCTTTTTCGAGATAGGCAGCGCGATCAGCGGCCTGGGGCATAAGCATGATGACCTCAGGCAATAAAGGGGGCAATTGCGTCAATAATTCGTCAATTTCCGCCAAATCTTTTTCGCTGTCAACAACAAATTTTAATTGAACCTGATGGCGGGTAATGAACCGGCTAATCGCGCCGGGATTGAGCCGTCGGGCCTCGTGTTCCTCACCGCGCGTCAACGGCGTTGAATTGCTCAGCTTGGGGCTGATGCTGACTAAATCACAGGTAATTTCACGATACTCCGTCGCTGATGTTTCCAAGGTAATATATTTCCCTGCCTGATGCAGTGCGGAAAGCAGTTCCTCCAACCCCTTCGCTACCAGCGGTTCCCCACCCGTAACCACTACATGACGGCACATACATTCCTGTACGCTGCGCACAATATCTTCAATGGCGCGTTCCTCCCCCGCATCCGGAGCTAACGCATACGGCGTATCGCACCAGCGGCAATGCAAAGGACACCCCGCCAGACGAATGAAAACCGACGGCGCACCCGCCCACCGGCCTTCCCCCTGAAGAGAGATAAACTGTTCAACAACACGCATCCCGACAATTTCCAAAGCTGACCTTCAGACGTTTAACACTATTCATTAACGCCTTTATCCCATATCAGCCGGGACAGCGCCAGTCAATCTTTTTCTCCGTCGTTGTCGGCGAAGCGCCTTAAAACTCATACCGCAGCGTCGCGCCAAACGCCGGGGCTTCACAGCGATAATCGCCCGCCGTCCGCCCAAAACGGTACAGCCGCTTGTTAAGCGGCAAGTCGAACCAACCCAGGACGTTATAAGCGTCAAAGCGAATTGAAAGTTGTTTTGACAACTCAAACGTGCTGCCGAAACTCAAAAATACGCTGGGATCGAACGGCCGGTCATAGTGAATATTCTGCAAACCGGGCCGAGGTCCCCGCGTGGAGGTGTACCATACGGCGTATGACTGGGCGCCGGGATACCCCCATAATATCCGTAAAGATCCATCAGCGCTCCATTGCTCCGTTATATCATAACGACCGGTTAATTTGGTGTTATGATTGCTCCAAACCGCCAGATCGCTGCCCTCGCCGTAGGGTTTGCTCGTCAGCGACGTCCATACGCCCGGCAATACCTGAGCGTCGATCAGCTTGGTGAAAGAGTGCGAAAAGGTCCATTTCGTGCGATCCGTTTTGTAGGCGGCGTCGAGTTCGAGACCATAGGTCTTGAAGTTGCCCAGCGTTTGAAAGGTTAGTAACTCCTGATAACTGTTATAACCAATGGCTGATTGTTCATTGAAAAATGCCGAAAAGCCGAAATTCAGGTTTTCGTTATGCTTACGATCATAACGCAGTTCAAACGAGGTGAGTTCCTCGGAATCAGGAATTCCGCCTGTATTTTCGTTTACCTGTTTGCGCACCGCCGCCGGCGGCGTTCGCATCGAACGACTGGCCATGAGCTTGAAAGTATCCTTCTCGGCGGGCGTAAAAACCAGCGTCGCTCTCGGCGAATACATGTCGGGACTTAAATCTATTTTGTCCATGCGGCCGCCCAGAAATAACGTGAACAAATCGTTGATTTTCCACTGGTATTCCCCCATCAGCGACACCATATCCGTCCGGAAACGCGGCAAACGGACAAATTGATATTCGTTGCTGTGCGGTTCGCCATGAGGCCAGCCAAAACCTTCCAAACCGAAAATTTCTCGCGACCATTCCAATCCCACGGCGACTTTATGATCCTCATGCAGGTCCCAGCGGGCCAAAATTTTGGAAACATATTCATCTTCACGGTAACCACCCGCCTGCCACATCTGGACAAAATACTTGCCGGCATAAGCAAAGGTGTCATAGCTGAAACTAAAGTCAACATCGAGTTGTTCGCTTACCGGCAGCGTGTATTTAATATAGGCCGTTCCCTGTTGATATTGCCCTCCGTAATATTTGTCTTTACTTACGTCGGTAACGGAACCCATGTTCGTCGTGGTGGCGTCGTGATATTCGCCCGCCCGCGTATAGCGCAGCCAGATATCCAGATTTTCATTATTGTATTGACCAAAAAACTTCAGTTTCGGCAGGTCGCGATACGCCTGGCGATACCTGTTCTCATTGAAATTGGCGGCTGTGCCCGCCGGAATGTTTACACCATCGCGCAACTTGTCGTAACCCCAGACAATCGGCGCATCCTTAACGTCGGCGCCGAGATACTTGCCGATGCCGGCGTAGAGAAACAAACCGCTGTTTTCATCGAACTTCTTGCCATGCTTGAACTCGGCCGTATAAAATTCCTCTATCGCGCCCAGCCGGCTGATAACCGACGTACCTTCATAAGTTTTCGCGTTCTCAGTAATGATATTAATTACCATCGCCAGCGCCCCCGGTCCATACATCACCGATCCCGGTCCGCGTACTACTTCCACTCGCTGGATATCCGTCAGCATCGGCATATCACGCTCGCTCAAAGCGCCTTCCTGGGTGTGTTCATTCATCAACCGGCCGTTGACCAGAATAAGATATTTATCTTCCCGGTCGGAAATAACCCCGCGTAGCCCTGCTCGCGGCGTTGTAAAAAACGATGGAACCACCTGGTAATTGGGTACGTAGATTTCCAATAACTCATCCAACGACCGTGCACCGCTGGCGGCAATGTCTTCGCGGCTGATTACCGTTGTTGTGGCCGGAGCCATGCGACGAGAGGTTTTGGTGAGTGATGTTGAAACGACATCATCGATATCCATGAAAAGCATCATTTCCGGATTTTCGCTGATATCGCTCAAATCAACC
>JAFGBA010000078.1 GCA_016933395.1 Sedimentisphaerales bacterium
AACGCCGTTGCTATATGCAGCAGACAAACGACTAGGCCGCATTGAATCACCCATATATTCCTGACCGGGTTAATAACCGCCCCGATAAACATGACGATAAAACCGAGTTGGGCCAGCGCCAGCCAGTCCATGCAATACGCGATGAACGGATAGCGGGCGTATGTATCGTTGATGCCTTCGGCGAGATGATTCACCCAGGCGGAAACCGACGGACAGAAGCGGTCCATTTGCGTACCCGGTCCGAAAATGCTATTGAGCCAGGTGATTTCCGGGCGAACGAATAAGACCATCTGAAAACCGAACACCAACCCCAGAATGCAGAGAATCAGCAAAATGCGGATACGGCGAATGATTTTATCCGGGCGTGTCGTATTCATGGCATTCGATGAAGTTGCTTTAGTAAAACTATTATCTGTTTACACAACTAAACCAAATCAAAACAGGTGATGCCATCGACAACGCTTAATGTATGCACGGCGGCCTTATCGGCGCAAGCGGGGCATCGTTGGGGATATTGTTCAGCCACGGCGGCCTTGAGAGCCTCCACGGCATCAGCGCGAACGATGGCACCGGAAGCGCCCTTGTCGCCGCCGCCCAGCATGCGTTCACCGAGGACGCCGGGAACGGAGCGGGCGATGTCGCACATGGCCTCCAGTTCCGGGCCGCTGATGACGTAATCATCACGCAGGCCCAGGCCGTCGGCGCGGAAGATTTTACCCACGGTGTCGATGTCGCCATTTCGCCAGGCGTCAAGCATCTTGTAAAAACGCTGCTGGGCGTGGAAAATATAATCGAGGCGTTTGCACCAGTCGGAATGCGTTGAGTTGTAGCGACGCATTATTTCATCATACAATTTTTCGTTACGCACATCCGCCAGGCTTTTAATGGGGTAGCCGTCCTTCTGCATCAGGGCGACGAAATCATGGCACTCCCTGAGGCGGACGGCGTAGGTGCTTTTTTCCAGGCCGTGACGAACAGTGCCGGTGTCCATCACCATCAGACGGAAATCAGCGGCATCTTTGCCAAGCGGCACATATTTAATGCTGCGATCGGTCGGATTATAATGCGTGCCGAAACCGCCTCGGGCAAAAAGAATCATAATTTGATCGAGCTGTCCACAGGGTGAACCGATAAAGTCATTCTCGATAGCCTGGGCCAAATCCACAATTTTCAGCTTGTCGTCAATCGTGACGGCGTTGGCGTCGAACAGGGTGAGTATCAGATTCAGACTCAGTGACGCCGACCGGCTCATTCCGCCGCCGGGAATATTGCCGTAGAGCACAACATCGAGCGTTTGGGGTAGGTTATACCCTTCGCGGCGAAGGATATAATCCGCTCCGAGCGGAAACCGCGCCCAGGCGTCGGCGATATCCGGTGATTTGGGCAGCGGTGTTTGGCCGGGCGTGAATTCAACCACGCCTTCTTCAGGCACATTGACGCTGAAAAAGCGGTGTCGTCCTAATTGGTTGGGTTTATAGGCCAACCAGATGAAGCGGTCCGTCCCCACGCCGAACAATTCCGTGCCGTTATAGTCGCCGTGTTCGACGCCCAGGCAGAATCGCGAACTGCTCCGCCGCACCTTGCCGCCGTGAATGTCCAACTGATGTTCACGAGCCGTCTGAAAAAGCTTCTCTACGGCATACGCATCGTTTTTTTCCATGCTCATGGTTTTTTCTTCCACGTTCATTCAGCCCAAAGAGCTAACATCCGCACGGGGAGAGTAACCGTTTGGCGGTCCAAAGGCAAGAAAGAATCCGGATAGGCCGTATTGTCATTCTGAGTGAAGCGAAGAATCTCTCTTTTGCGGTTAAAATAATGAGATTCGCTTCGCGGCTCTTCGCTTCGCTATGTGTCTTCGGTCGTCTGTGACTCCTTCAGAATGACAGCTAATAGATCTTTTCGGCGGAGAATTAAAGAGTTAAAGTTTCATGGTTATTAAAGATTTTCAACGGGTTGATTAGAGAAGCAAATTGCCCCGTTGGCCTGAAGCCACAGGCCCAAGTACATTTGGGCGAAGGCCTTGAGCGGGTTGTTTTCCTGGTCGCCGGCTTCACCGGTGCGGCCGTCCGGTTGCTGCTGAGCGAGGGTCTTGGCCAGGAACACCTCAGCGAGTTTGTCGCCTTTGAGGTCGGCGAGGCGATCCTTGTCGAAATAGCGAATCCAGACGCCCACGCCGCTCCATTTATAGTGGCGATTGGCGCGTTCCTGCTCGCGACTGGCGGTGGGCCAATAGACAGTGCCATCAGCCGAGAGGACCGTCCCGCCCGGCGGGGCGTAAGGCGGGCTGGGCCAGTTGACGGTGACGAGGCTTTGGTAAAGCAGTTCGGAGTTGTAGCGGTTGGCTTCTGGAATTTTCCGACCGGCGAGGGCGTAATACAGCGAACCTTCACCCGATAGCGACAGGGGGGCGTTGATGTAATCCGGGTGGGGGTGAATTCTGTGGTTGACCAGCGAGCCATCGGCAAAGAGGTTGTAGCCGGTGATCCAGTCCTTAACAGCCCGGCCGTGAAGAATCAGGCCGTTGGTAAGGTCTTTTTCGGCGGCGACGGCGTTAAGGCGATAGCGGATGGCCTGTTCCTGCCAACGGGGCTGGTGGGGATGAGACGGGAGCATGACAGCGGCAAGTTCGACAATAAGTGCATCCCAGGCATTTTCTTCCGCACGGGTGTTGCCGCCTTCGCCGTTCCAGGCCGGCGGCGGGCGATCCATGATACGGTCTGCTTCGTGTATCAGCACATTGAGAGCAAGTTGCCGATTTTCGGCGGAGCCGGCAGGCCAGCACAACCACGCCGCATTTATCCCATACGCCACCCATAAGGGACTCTGCCAGGCATCACCCCAGTTGCCGCCGTTGGCTTTATGATCCTGGCAAAGCCGATGAACACATCTCCAGACCAAAGCCTCCGCCTCACCGGCGCTGATGCCGCCGCGATTGGGGTCGTACAAATGCGTGTGGAGCAGAACCGCCAAGCTGGAGGCGTTGTAGGCAATGGGGCGAATCTGGACTTCCTCGTTCTTGGCCAGGGGGATATCAGGCTTGTCGGCCAGCCACTCCACCAGGTACTTCGAGGAGCGGGTCAGGATGGTTTGCAGCATCTTTGCGTTCGGAGAGTCGGGAACCTGTTTGAAGGAAGCCCACTTGATGGCGGCGACTTCCGGAGCCGTCGCCGGCTCAGGGGCGGATTTGTCTGTTTTAGCTTCGGCCAGGGCAGTGAAACCAACAAGAAGAACCAGAAAACGTACGGTAG
This sequence comes from Sedimentisphaerales bacterium, assembly GCA_016933395.1. Lineage (GTDB taxonomy): Bacteria > Planctomycetota > Phycisphaerae > Sedimentisphaerales > SM23-30 > JAFGBA01. Next base: position 3,249 of record JAFGBA010000078.1, read on the forward strand.
GCATTGATTACCTCTTTCATCCAATGATGGCGGCGTTACACCATTAAAACCGGGGATGGTCAACTTTTTCTATCAGGATAGGCCATTTTGCCGCCAGGGAAAATGAAAATACACCAGAAACAGGTTTTTTTTAGCGAACTTGGCGAAAAGCGATGTTAAAGGCGGCAAAAAGGACCACAATCGCTGCTTCCCACTTGTTTTACGGTGTTGGAAGCGATAACCTGTTATAACTACGATGGTAAGCGAACAAAGCAAGAAATGGCGGTTGTTACGGGCATATTGTTCGGCCCGGCCGGTGTGGTGTGCCTGGCAGGTGACCTATCGGTGTAATTTCCGCTGTGGATTCTGCCATTATTGGAAGGATCCAATGGGGGTAATGCCGGAGCAGACAGTGGAGCAGTTCGAAGCCGGGGCCAGGAAACTGGCCCGATGGGGCACGCTGCTGGTAAGTCTGGCCGGCGGCGAGCCGCTGTTGCGGATGGACTTGCCCGAGATTGTACGGGCGGTGGGGCGGTGGCATTTTCCGTTTATTACCACCAACGGCTGGCGAGTGACGCCGGATCTGGCTGAGGAGTTGTTTGAGGCCGGTTTGTGGGGGGCGTCTATCAGTATTGATTACGCCGACCCGGACCGGCACGACCAGGCGCGGGGTGTGAAAGGAGCTTTCGACCGGGCGGTGCGGGCACTGGAATTATTCAGCCGGGCACGACGCTATGAGTGGCAGCGGGTGAACCTGATGATGGTGCTGTTGGATGATAACCTTGACCAAGTGGAGCCGTTGATCCAACTAGCGGCTCAGTACAACACCTATTTTATGATACAACCTTACTGCCCGGAGAAAATCCACAGCAGCCGCTACCGCTACGAGAAAAATACAGGAGTTGGCAAATATCTGCTTGATTTACGCAGGAAATACGCCAATTTTCTCAGTAATCCGACCTTTTTAAGCCGTTTTGATAAAGCCTTGGCCGGCGGTGTGCCGGATTGTCAGGCCGGGCGGGCTTTTTTCAATATTGATAGCACCGGCGATATTGCTATTTGCGTGGAGCGACGCGACAAACCGGTGGCAAATCTGTATCGCGACGATGCGACCACTATTGTTTATCGGCTGCGTGAGGGAGCCAGGGGAAATACCTGCCAGGCGTGCTGGTATAATTGCCGCGGAGAGGTAGAGAGTTTGTATGTGCCCAAGGGATTGCTGCAAAGCCTGCCAACGCTGCTGCTGGACCGGGGCCGGCCGAAAAAATTGTTGGAACCTGTCCGCCTTTGACGACGTAGTTACCAGCGAACCTGTATAATGGGTGTGTTATTTTTCCCATAACCGAGTAATTTGATGCCTACCCGGCAAATGATAAAAAAAGCCAAACCTATGGGCGCCGCCGAGTTAAACCGACGTAAGTTGCGTAGTCGCAGGCGGTTCCTGAAAGGTGCGATATTGGGGACACTGGGTTTCTGCATCGGAGCGGCGGTGGATGCCTTGGGGATTGAACCGGAATGGATTGAGGTGGTTGAGCAGGACTTGCATTTAAAAGGCTTGCCAAAGGATTTTACGGGGCGGCGGCTGATTCAGATCAGCGACCTGCATTGCAGCACGACGGTGACCCGAAAATACCTGGAACGGTGCATCCGGCGGGTGAACCATCTTAAACCGGATATCGTGGTATTAACAGGGGATTATGTAACGCATGACGCCTTGGGACGATTCCGAGAGAGGGTGACGGAATTATTGGCAAATCTGAAAGCCGAATGTGGCGTTTACGCCGTGATGGGTAATCATGACTATGGCATTTATAGCAGTTGGGGGCAGGGGGGAAATGGCAATGTGGGTGTGCTGATTAATAAACTGGAAACGGCAGGCGTGCGGGTACTACGCAATGCGGCTGAGGCGGTTACAATTGGTGAGCAAAGAATTTGGCTGGTGGGATTGGGGGATTTATGGGCAAAAGACGTTCGGCCGGAGATTGCCTTTGCTAATGTGCCTGATGATGAAGTGCGTTTGCTGCTGGCTCACAATCCCGACACCGTTGACCATCTGAACAACTATCACTACGACTTGATGCTTAGCGGCCACACCCATGGCGGGCAAGTAAATATACCGTTTTTTGGCCCGCCTATATTGCCTGTTCGCAACCGCCGGTATCACGCCGGCATGTTTCATATCACCGAGAGCAAAAGACTCTATGTCAACCGGGGATTGGGGCGATTGGGGCGGGTGCGGTTTAACTGCCGGCCGGAGATCACGGTCTTTACCCTGAAAGCGGGCTAAATAAGTGATTCATTCTTTTTCAGCCAGTTCATGGTAGAAATTTCTCAGGACATAATAAGCCTTTTTGTACTGGCCGCGGTTGGAGATAATGCCTTTGCGGTTGTGTTTGTCCTGTTCCTTCAGGAGACCGCGATTGGGTTCGCGGAAATCATATAGCGCCCATGGCGACATGCCCGCGAGGAAATCTACCCGCTTAATCATTTCCACCTGACTGCGGTAAATTGTCTCTTGGAATTCTTCGCTCCAGGCGGTTTCATCGTCGGCATGGTAACCGGCCAGAGCCGCACCGCCGAGTTCGCTGAAGATAAGGGGTTTGTCGATGGGTTTTTCCCAGGTGATCGACGCGGCGTCGGGCGGATTGCCGATATACCAGCCGATGTATTGGTTGCAGCCGATGACGTCGAGGTCTCCCATGAGCGGATCTTTGACCGTGTAATGGCCGTTTTTTAGTCGGTGTGGATATGTCGCCGCGGCGATAAGACGAGTGTCGTCCAGATGGCGAGTTTTGGCGATGAGCTTGCGGATGAATTCCAAGCGGGCGTCGGTGAACTGGGTTTCATTCATCATCGACCAGAAAGCCACACAGGCCCGGTTCTTGTCGCGGGTAATCATCTCCGTGAGCATTTGCTCGGCGAGTTCATACGTTTGCGGGTTCTCGAATTGAATAGCCCAATAGACGGGGATTTCCGACCAAACGAGCAGGCCTTTTTCGTCGGCGACGCGAATAGTATGTTCATTGTGTGGGTAGTGAGCCAGGCGGATAAAGTTGCAGCCCAGTTCCAGGGCGTCATTAACAATCCGCAAGGCGTCGCCGCGACTGGTGACCCGACCGCGCTGCACGGCGATTTCATCATGCACCGAAATGCCGCGAAGGAAAATGGGCTTGCCATTGAGCAGAATTTGTGTACCACGAGTTTCCAACGTGCGAAAACCGATGCGGTCGGTTATGCGGTCTTGACCGGATTCCAGCACGACATCATACAGCTTGGGATGTTGTGGCGACCAAAGCTCCAATCCCTTGGCCTTGCATTCGAAGGCGAGGCGGCCGTTTTTGTCGGCTTTACCCGTGTGCGTCAGGTCAATTTCGGGGATAATTATCGCCACCTCTTGTTTAAGGTTTTCACCGTCAAGTTGCACCCAGCCGGCGATGGTGTCGGCCGACCCTTTCTTCAACTGGATGAAATAATCGCGAATAAACG
>JAFGBA010000079.1 GCA_016933395.1 Sedimentisphaerales bacterium
AACAAAAACTTACATACCAAAAGGCGGCATGATGTCCATTGTTTTTAAGGCATTAATTCACCAACTTTTTCTGAGTTGAACCAAAAATATATTACGCATAAGCATCCTGTGAAAGAGGGTCTTCTGCTTTGAGTTTACGCGTCATCAGTTCGCCGATGGCTTCCATGACGGGTTTGCTTTCAAAGATAACGGCATATACCGCCGCTGTGATGGGCATTTCCACGTGGTATTGACGCGCCAGGGCAACCAGACTGCGCACGGTATTAACGCCTTCCACTTCACCGGGGATGTGCTCCAAGGCGTCCCGGATCGACATGCCTTTGCCGATCGATTCGCCAAACGTGCGATTGCGCCCGCTGGGCGAGTAGCACGTGGTGATCAGATCGCCCATACCGCTAAGCCCGTTGAACGTTTCCGCCCGTGCTCCCAGGGCTATGCCCAAGCGCGAAATTTCCACCATGCCGCGCGTTAACAAGGCCGCTTTGATGTTGTGGCCGACCTGCATCCCATCCAGGACGCCCGCCGCTACGGCGATGACGTTTTTCGTGGCCCCGGCCAGTTCCACACCCATGATGTCGGTATTGGTATAGACCCGCAGCCAGGCGGTGCTGAATAATTGCTGGACACGCTGGAGCAGATTTTCATCCTCACTGGCGACGGTTGTGGTTGCGGGCAGCTTGCGAGCGAGTTCTTCGGCGATATTTGGCCCGCTCAAGGCCGTATAAGGGCGAGCGTCCAGCACTTCACGCATGACCTCGGTAGGGCGAGCGAAAGTGCCATGTTCGATGCCTTTGGTGACCGATATGAAACAGGGTCGTTTTTGTTTGGCGTCGGGCAACTGTTTTGCCAGCCGTTTCCATACATTTCGCAGGTACTTGCAGGGCACCGCGGAAACAACCCAGCCGACGTCTTGAAAAATCAGTTCATCATCGGCCGTAACTTCTAACGCCGCCGGCAGGATAAAACCCGGCAGAAATCTGCGATTTTCCCGATAATGGTCAATCTGCCAGGCCTGCTCGGCGTCGTAACTCCACATACGCACCCGGTAGCCTTTGCCCGTCAGGATCAGCCCGCAGACGGTTCCCATCGCCCCATCGCCGACTATGGCTATCCGTTCAGTCATATGCAACCACATTATTTAGCCCACAACGTTAGTTGTGGGTCGAATGTTCTGTGCGTTCTTTCGCGTCGTGTCTTTCCAACCCTCGACTTGCGTCGGGATCTTTCACTAAAACACCTTTTATGTTGTTTGACAAGGTAGTCGTTTTCAAAAATTATAGCCGATGCCCAGGATGTACTTGGTATCAGCGTAAGTCGAATCTTTACCGGGCGTAGAGTCATATTCCAGCAGCGTCTGAAAATTGGCGAAAAGATTTTTCGTGAGTTTGGCGCGAATTTCCGCGTCTGAGGTCAGCAGAAAATCGGTAAAATCACTGAACGCCGGATAGTAGCGCGTATTGTGGTGAAACGAAAAGACGTTGTTGATTGCCCAGTCGAAATGGTAGCCGGCCTGCAGCGAGACTTCACTGCTGCGAGTGATTTCCTTGTCCCAGGCGATGCCGTCGCCGTTTAAATCCTCATTTACACGGTCCGTGTATTGTTCACAGACTTCCGCGACACCAATATCGGTGGAGAAGTTGAGCTTTTTGCTTTCCACCCATTGATACCCCGCACCCAAGCCGCCGAGGAGACGATAGTCCAGGTTGGCGACATGGTCGGTGCGATAACGCAGGTTGGCAAAGCCATAAAACTTTTCCGTGAAGAAATAATCATACTGCCCGCCGACGGTGAATGAGCCTTCGGTGGTTTGCATGTCTCCGTCGCCGCCTTTCGACTGGGCGGCGAGGACATTCACATATGTTTTGATGCGGTCCTTGGCACGCCGTAGTAAGGCGGTGGCGCTCAAATTGGCGCCGTTTTCAAAGGTATTGCCGCGCGACGCGCTCAATCCCGCCGAAACATTTCCCGTCCATTTGGGCGGCGGAGGCGGGGTGGGATTGATTTTGGTGAAGTCGCTTAACGAGATCGTGCGTTGCGTCACCAGATCCAGCGGAGCGATGGTGATGCGTCCGGCCTCGCCGGCTTCAATACGGGCGGTCGTCATGGTGCCGTCCTGAAAATAAATTTCCGCCGGTTCCTCGCTGGTGAAGGTGACAATCCGCGCCGGATCCAGTTTTACTTCGCCCAGCACCTCCGATTTGAACACGATTTTTCCCTCTTCGTATCGCAGAAAAACACCCGTCAAACGGTCGCCATTAGTGAATTGCACCATATCAGCTCCGCAATAAAAAGCCGTGATCATCACGATAAGGAAAATGTTGAAGAACGACAGTTTCATTAGGGATTCCTTTCCTGTTAATAGGTTACTGATTTTTTAATTGTTCCAATGTAGGCATCACATCCTGCGGCCGCAGGGGATGAGGTAAATCATCCAGCATGGTCATCACAAACGTCGTCGAATTAAGCTGATTAAGAGAACCGTGCGTGCTGGTGGCGCCGCCGATCATCGA
>JAFGBA010000080.1 GCA_016933395.1 Sedimentisphaerales bacterium
AACAAAAACTTACATACCAAAAGGCGGCATGATGTCCATTGTTTTTAAGGCATTAATTCACCAACTTTTTCTGAGTTGAACCAAAAAATTATTATACTATCAATATGAAATGAATTCAAAAAAAAGATAAATGCCGTTTGATTAAGAACTTGTCTTAATCATTGTTGCACGTTGAAAAAATGATGACCACTTCCGCCGATTCCGGAATTGATCGCCGCAGCGGAAACGGCCGTAGATGAATCGATGTTATATTGCGAAGGTCTAAATAAAAAACAGCGGCAATATGTGCCGCTGTTTTATTATTGTACATGAATTTAACCAAGACGGTTAAAATTGAAAACTCATACTGGCAAAATATGTCCGGCCGGGCGTATCGTGCATTAATAACGGTGAAATCTGGTCCGCAATGGTTTCTTCCGTTTCATTAAACATATCACTCACGCCGATCATGAATTCGCCGTCAACGTCTCCCAGCTTGACCTTCTTGGAAAGGGCAAGATCCACACGGTCGAACGGACGAGGACGAGGTCCCCAGGAAGGACCATATCTTCCTTCACACAAACCGCTGTGCTTCATATTCAAATTAAGCGTGAAATCTTCGGGTAAAGGCATCCGCACCGTCGCGCCGGCTTTATGTTTTGACGGCAGATACGCCCGTACTTTTTGATAGCGATCGTACGCCACGAAATGGCCCTCCGGCACAAAGTAATTGAACGCATACCAGCAGGACACCTTAATCCAGTCATCATGAAATATCAATTCGGTTTCGGCGCCATAGGCTTCCGCCCGTCCCTGATTAAACGCCTGATAACCATAGCCAATATAGCTGAATCCTATCATGTCGTGATAGTCCTGCCAATAGGTGTCCAAACGCCACGTTAATTTGGGATGCAGTTTTCCCAAATAACCGGCCTCAACCGACCAGATTTGCTCATTGCTCAGGTCGCCGCCCTCGCGCAGGTTGAGCCACCCGCTCCAGCGGCTCATGCTCATACCCCATAGCGCCGTCAGCGGGGTACGATACGATTTTGCTCCACTGAGCCGCAGGACATGGTTGCGGTCCTGATCCACGGCATAAATTCCGCTTACCCGTCCCGCCCAGTCGCCGCCGACCTCCGAATAATACTCGCCGTAAAACTGGCTTTCAATACTGAACTGATCCGTCAGCTTCCAGCGATCAACAACAAAGGCGCCCGCCCGTTTTTCCCGTTGCTCATTCAGCATCATATCCGTCGGGCGTACGATATCCTGCTCAACGTCCGTCAGACGTAAACTGCCGCCAAAGGTTGACTTATGGTCTTCCACCAGGGCGAGATCAAACTGCGCCTCCAACTGATTCTCCGACGTTTTGTAACGCACCTGCTGGGGCCAGTCATTGTAGCAAAAATTACCATACCATTGCAGCGTGAATTTCTGGTTTTCGTCGAAGTGATGTTCCAACTTGGCGAACGAACGCAACGTTTCATGTAAATTATCCACCAAGGGAAAATCATACATAACATCATACCCGCCGGAAAACAACTTTGAATAGCCCAAACCGCCGGACAACGTGGTGTCTTCCGTAAGATAATGATACAATTCAGTATCAAACATGTGGGAACGACGAAAATCCTGGCTACGATAAGGAAATTGCGGTATATTGATCGAAGGATCCTGGTAGGCACTGATAAACCAACGGTCCAGAGCGTCACTCGAGCTAACCATGTCTTCATAACGGCCTGATATGCGCCAGGCCCACTTGTCATTCCCCTCCGCCCAGCGCAGTTGATGATAATTATCTTTAAAAAGATTTGCGCCGCTGGACATAAACACACCCTTACATTCCTGCGGTGTCTTGGTGATAATATTGATGGCGCCGTTAAACGCATTAGCGCCCCAGGCGGACCCGCTGGGACCGCGGAGAACTTCAACCTGTTTGATATCCTCCAGCAACAACGGCAAGCGTAAAAATTCCGAACCGCCAAACGCCGGATTATCCGCCACGCGTCCATTGAGCAGCGTCAACGTACGGTCCGACCAGGTGTCGTGCAAACCGCGAACACTCAGGGCGTAACGATTACGATCCACCGTAAGCATGTCCATGCCGGGCACAAATTGCAGCACTTCATACAAATTGGTAAGTCCGCTGTAATGAATGTCTTCGGCCGTGATAACGCTGACCGGGATCGAACTTTCATCAAGCCTTTGTTCCTGGCGCGAGGCGCTGATTACCATGGGGATTTCCATAAACAACAGTTTTTCCGTCTCGTCACCAGAGGTTATATCGGACCAATCGTCCTGCATATCCGATGCGGACGCATTGGGATCCGCGATACTGGCGCAAAGAACCGCAGGACACATCACAAACAACACAATACCAAAGTAAAGGGTGATTTTCATGATACATTCCTTAAATGAATTTGTGTGCTTTTAACACGTTCTTGTTCCGAGAGGCCGCCGATACTTTTTATCATCCCATCAATTACATCTCACCGAGAGAGTAGTGGATGAAACTCACAGACAAAGACCACTACCGGCCTATGCACTTATTTTCGGAATTTTTGTGTTTTTTGGTGATTTATATTAAGTGCATATTGAATATGGGAAAATTCAGGCGTGATATCACTACTGATAAAGCATTTTGGGGATTTATCGTTCTAAACGGTATAACTTAACTTTGACATATTATCGGACGATTACGGATAAGATAATTACCCGCGGAAAATACCTCTGCTTGCTATACAGATATTGGGCACATCCGTATTTAATAGCCTTTTCCTCAGATATTTATCAATCATCGAAAATCGTGGTATAATAAGGTAGTAAAATAAAGGAGGATCGTTTATGAACCATAAAACCATTAAGTGGATGTTCGTAATGGTTTTATCGGGGGCAGTCGCTTTACAAGCCTGGCCAACTCCTGAAGATTATCCGGATATGCTCGGTATCTATTATGAAGGATACGCCCATGGCGAGGCGGACTTTAACGTCTGGCCAACGGATGCGTTAAGTTATCCTACTCTGGTCAGTTGGCTGGCACCGAATACCGATCCTTACCCCTCCGACCGCTGGTGGCAAAAGGAGGGCAGCATCAAGGCCATCGATGGAACCGCCTTTCAAGGCTTAGGCGATCCGGATGTGCCGCAGTTGACCATGACGATAACGGGCGTGGATCCGGCCAAGACGTATGACGTCTATGTCGTCTATTGGCCCAAACTCTCTTCCTGGAGCACTTACGCCGCCTTGCCCAACGAGCCATTGCAGGAATGCAGTCTCGCAAGTGCTGATAACGTCTTCTTTTACGACGGCCTAGACGGCGTACAGGGCTGCCAGAAATGGCTCGGTCGCGTCGGCGGCGTTACTGAAATTTCCATCATCGTGGATGCACCAACATACGGCGGCAGTGGTGAACGCTCCTGGTTCGATGGGATGTCGCTGGTTCAGTTCGACAACTCAAAAGCCTGGAATCCTGATCCCGCGGATGATGCTGTAGGTGTGCCTTTGCTTGCGACATTAAGCTGGAGTCCCGGTGATGACATGGCCTCCAACGACGTCTATTTGGGGACGGATGAAACTACCGTCGCCAATGCAACTCCGGCTTCGGATGAATTCATGGATAATGTCACCGCCACCACTTACGATCCCTGCGGCTTGGCACCAAGTACACCCTATTTTTGGCGGATAGACACGCTCAATGACTTAGGGGAAGTTATTTCGACAGGCGAGGTGTGGGCTTTTACGACGGGATTTGACTTTCCCGGCCAGGCGAGCGATCCCACACCAGTTGACTCAGCTACCGGCGTAAGTACCTTCACCAACCTGACTTGGACGGCGGGACAGGATGCTACGTCACATGATGTGTATTTCGGAACCACCTCTCCCGGTGATTTTCAAGTTAACCAGACGGGGACGACATACTTCCCGGCCGGATTGACGGGTAACACGACCTACTATTGGCGCATCGATGAACGGAACACTACCGGCGTCACAACCGGTGAGGTGTGGAGTTTTACGACAGGCTCGGTTCCTACCGGACCGGCGCGGTTTCCTCAACCGGGCAACGGTGCTAAAGATGTAGCCATGGATGCCGTGCTGTCGTGGACGGCTGCGCCGGGTGTATTAACACATGATATTTATTTAGGAACCAGCCCCACACCGGCATACCAAACTAGCCAGGCAACGACCAGTTACAATCCTGAAGGTTTAGCCCCCGGCAGGACTTACTATTGGCAAATTGACGAGGATAACGGTAGCACGACGCAGACGGGCGCGGTTTGGACACTCACTACGGCAATGGCGGCGGAACAGGCGCAAGACCCGACACCTTCTCAAGGAGCCGTAGTTATTGACGAAAACGTGACGCTTTCCTGGACGGCGGGCGCAGGCGCGGTAATGCATGATGTGTATATGGGCGAGGATGAACAGGATGTTCTCGGCGCCGACCGTTTATCACCGCTTTATTGCGGCGAAGCCACGACCACGGAATACGACACGGCCATCGCTTATCCGAGCGGCCTGGTAAAAGGCCAAACGTATTACTGGCGCATCGATGAACTCGACACCGGCAGCCAGGTCATCGCCGCCGGGGCAATTTGGTCATTCACCTACGAAGAAAGCTGCACGCAGGTAACCGGGCCGACGCCGGCTCTAGGACTATATAAAACCGGGGCGCCACTGGCGTTATACGAAGGCTTTCTGGATCCGCCGGCCATCAGTCGCGTAACGGGATGGTGGCAGTGCCACGGCAGCCCGTTCGAGACGGAAGAGATTACCCGCGAACTGGAGGAATATGCCGACAAAGGCATGGGTGG
>JAFGBA010000081.1 GCA_016933395.1 Sedimentisphaerales bacterium
ACTTAAAATATCATGCAGTTTATCCCAATTTTTTCGAGGCCAGAACTTGGTTGGCCATTTGCTTCCCACATGATGATTTAATCCAATATCATAGATTGGAATTACTCGCGGTTGATACCCCAACCGATATCTCTCACCCCGCCATTCAAGACCCACCGTTGCGAATAACGTTTCCTGCAGAGGGCGATAATTATCGCGTTGCAGAGCCGTTGACAATGCCTTTGCGGAGGCGGGATAGAAGGCCTCCTCACCCATCGCCGCCCAGTCGCGAAAACCATAACGTTCGCCCGCCGGCGCCTCCGCTGCGAATTCGCACCAGTCCTGCTGTTTTTCCAGGTTCACCAGCATGTCATAATGGCCGCTAATAGCTCCATCAGGCAGCGATTTTGGTTCGTCGGCAAGATAAAGATGGTCAATCAGGTGATTTTCTATTAGTAAATCTGCGGCCGCATGGGCGGTAATCCAGGTTACTTCCCATCCGTAAAACGCCTCCAGCAGGCAAGTACAGCGAAAAACATCCCCTAAACTTACCACAGATGAGACCTTGTGATCGCAAGTCTCTGAAAATCCATGTTTTATAATTAATATCCGCCGGCGTCCCATTCGGATTTCCTTTATCCGTACCGTGCCTGATAACGCTGGTCCTCTACCTGCGAAGATGGCAGGACACGTTTATTATCGACCCAGTTGGGGGGATGGCATAAATAAAGACAGGTTATCGGCCCTTCAAAGCCCCCGCCAATGAAGCTGCTGTGCTACCCCGTAAATGCCTGAAGTAGCATATCGATATGTCGGGCCCATATTCGTTCTGGTGCAAGATTTTCGCTTAGCTGATGAAGCAAAACCTTCGAGGGTGGTGACAGAATATGTTTATAAATGGCTTTTTTCAAAGCGGTTATATTTCTTGGCGGGACCATTTCGCATTCCATTTGCGCCAATTCTTCATCAACAAAAAATCGTTCGTTGCGGCTGGTCACTACCGGAAGTTTAGCCCTTATAGCCGTTATAATCGAGGTATTCCGCAAATCCGCACCTCGGTCCGGTAAGCTGACAAATATGTCCGCCGCCATCAACCCAAGCCCCACTTGCTGGTCGCTAGCGAAGCCTGTCCAAACAACATAATTATTTAATCCCATGCTATTACACTGGTTACGGCATTTATCCAGATATCCTCGTGCATTAGGGTGTTCTCCGCCCATAATCAATCCCCACGCGTTTACGCCTTCGTGTCGTAAAAGAGAGATGGCATTAAGTAATATATCAATATTTCTGGCGGGCAGAACAAAGCCAAAATAGGCGATACAAATCGCCTCTTCATCAATGCCAAATAGTCGGCGTCCTTCCCGCCGAGTAGCATCATTTCGTTCCGGAACGGCGATATAGCTGCCCAATGGAGCTCGGAATATGGATTCAGCGGGCACACCTTGCTCTTTAACGGCAAGTTCATCCCGCATATTACTTACTACCACCGCATCTGCTGCCCGAAGCATAGGACGATACCTCCGCCGTAATATTGGCCGGCCCACTGCAATATCGTGCTGCATAACCACTACTCGCATGGATGGCGCAATATGTTTGAGCCGGGGAACCAATGTAGACATGGTTAGCGATCGCCACCCCGAATACGCTGCTGTTGGATTTTGCACATATACCACGTTTGGATTAAAAGCCAGTATCGATCGACAAAGTGCTTCGGTGTGTAATACGCCCCATTTTTTTACCGCCGGGAACACCCCATATCCTTGAGCCAATCCCGGTTCTACGGAGGTATTTCTGCTTGTTAGCACATTTACTTTATAAACCCCCCGTGCTGTCAGTCGTTTGGCAACTTCGCACACATAAGGCGCCACGCCGCAACGCATTTGGGGATACGTTCCGCTGACTATCAATAAACGAGAATCTTGAGGTGAATTATTGGGCAAATAAGCCTCATCTCTAAATTTTCGCAGCCATTAGGCTAATATTAAACTTTGTCGTCGTTTTTTGAAATTCAAAAACATGTAAATTCCTAATCCAACTAGAGGGATGTTTCCGTTTGACTTATGACACCAAGGCAGTAGCATACATAGTTTATCATAGAGCGAGCTGGCCGATTGTAGAACCACGAAATACGGAGGGGCGCAAGGCCTTATAAATTATATGTTTGCGATAATATCTGACCTTCATGCCAATTTGGCGGCCCTTACGGCTGTCCTCCATGATATTGACCAACGCGGCGTCAAAGAGGTTTTTTGCCTGGGGGACATCGTCGGTTATGGCCCTTGTCCCAAGCAATGCCTGGACTTGATAATAGAACGTAAAATTGTGAGTATCATGGGTAATCATGATCATGCTGTTTTTTATGAGCCTACGAATTTCAATACAGGCGCCGAGCGCGCCAGCTACTGGACCCGCGCCGAGCTGGATGCTGAAACCGATCCGGAAAAACGTCGGAATCGCTGGGCCTTCCTCGGTAGGCTCCCCGCGCGGTTGCAAATGGGCAATATTTTACTGGTGCATGGATCGCCGCGCCGGCCGGTTACCGAATATCTTTTTCCTGACGATATTTACACCAACACGGCAAAAATAAGCGCCAATTTTGAGCGGGTTGAGCATTTATGTTTCGTCGGCCATACGCATGTGCCCGGCGTATTTCTTGAAGATCCTGATTTTTACAGCGTGGAGGAACTTGATAACGTCTATCCCATCAGCAAGGATGAACGGGCTATAATTAATGTCGGCAGCGTCGGCCAACCCCGGGATCAGGATACGCGCAGCAGTTATGTTGTTGTTAGTGAAGAAAAAATCGAATTTATCCGCGTTGAATACGACATTGAGGCGACGGCCAAACTTATAATGGCCAACGCGAATCTCGATGATTTTGAAGCCATGCGCCTGCGAGAAGGGAAATAATACATCTCGGCGCTCAATATTCTATGGCATAATCTTCTCAACCGTTTTGCCGGTCTGAAAATTTGTTAATCAATCGGGAATGATAATTTATGGATGATCAGAAAGCTAACAACCGCGATTTCATCGTAGGCGTCTTGTTATGTATGTTGGTTTTATTTGGCTGGATGATGATGAATCGCGCCAAGAACCAACCGCCGCAGAATTCAACGCCGCCGCCAACCTCCACTCAGCCGGTCGAATCTGAACCCAGCACTAAATCGACCACCGAGCAACCCGGCGCCCAAATTCAGGCGGCGGATACAACGGCCTGGCGGTTGCGATCGGTTGAAACCGCACCTCAAACCGTTTTAGGCAGCAGGGATCCGCAAACGGGCTTCAAGTCCCAGATAACTATTGACGGACAAACCGCGTCGATCAGCCAGGTGCTGTTAAGTCATTATAAGTTCAAGGTAGAGGACAAAGAAACCGGTTATCCTTTGCTTACTCCCGCTAAAGACGATGACAAAATCCTGCATTCTTTGATGTTGGGTCAGCTCAAGTTGGCTGGAAAAGCCCGGTCGTTCGACATGTCGGAAACCTGTTGGACGCGAGTGGAAACGTCCGGCGAGGCCGATTCCACGCTGGCGGCATACCGGGCGGTTATTGAAAGCGATGCCGGTGAGATACTCGATGTTGTAAAACGCTATGAATATAAGCCTGAAAATTATGAACTTGCCGTCACCTTCGAATTTACCAATCATACCCAGGCCCCCTTGGGTATGGATTCGCTGGAAATGATTGGTGCTGTAGGACCATTACGGGAAGACCCCCGCAGCGATTACCGCAATGTTGTTGTTGCGTTCAAAAACGCCGCGTCTGATGTTGAGACCGAAAGCATCCAGCTTCGCGCCGTCAAGGAGAAATATACGCTTGCGCCCGCGGACATTGCGCCCAAGAAGCTCAAGGATTACGGTATTCTCGCCACCCCCAACGACGCACAGCGATTGTTATGGCTGGGTTTGACCAACAAATATTTCGCCGCGGCCATCAAGCCGGTTCCTGATGGCAAGGATGCTCTGGGTTTTCAATTGCAACAAGGACGAGTATTCGCGCGAAAGCTTATCGCCGGTTATGAAACCAAAGAACGCATTCACGTGGAAACGATGGGCCTGCAGGCCCATCTGACCTTTGACCAACCTATTCCCGCGGGAGAAACGAAAATCCTTGCCTTCAGCGTTTACCTGGGGCCTATCGACAAAAATATTTTTGATGAGCCTCAGTACGCCGGTTTGCATTACGAAAAACTGTTGCCCAAGGCGTCCTGTTGCACTTTCTGCGCCTTTGATTGGCTGACGTTTTTCATCGTCAAAGTGCTTAACGGCATGTACGACGTATTCGGCAATTACGGCGTCGCCATCATCATCCTGGTTTTGCTGATGCGGTTGCTCATGCATCCGATCACCAAAAAGGGTCAGATCAGTATGATGAAATCCGCCAAACTCCAGCCCAAAATCGAAGAGTTGAAAAAGAAGTACGCCAATAATCCGCAGGAATTGCAGCGCAAGCAGATGGAACTGCAAAAGGAAGCCATGCCCGCCATGATGCTGGGGTGTTTGCCGATGATGCTGCAAATGCCTATCTGGATAGCGCTTTATACGGCGGTTAATGTCAATGTTGCTATTCGCCACCATGGCCTGCTGCCGCCGAGTTGGCATTGGCTGACGGATTTGTCAGCGCCGGACCGGCTTATTCCTTTTGAATGGTTTGGCCAGGGGCCGGTGACGCTGCCGCTCATTGGGAATATGATCGGCCAGATAGATGCTTTTAACCTGCTGCCCATTCTTTTGGCCGTGGCGATGTTTTTACAACAGAAACTAACGCCGCATACTGCGCCTTCCACAAATCCGCAGGCCGCCCAGCAGCAGAAGATGATGCAATGGATGATGCCGATCATGATGGTGCTTTTTCTCTACACCGCGCCGTCGGGCCTGAACCTGTACATCATGGCCAGCACTTTCGGCGGCGTCATCGAGCAATATTTCATCCGCAAGCACATCAAGGAGCGCGAGGCCGAGGAGGCCCAGTCCACGGTTGCCGGCACCAGTAAAATCGCCGGCAAATTCGGTCCCAAGAAGAAAAAGCCCAAACCGCCCATTAAGTTTGGCTGATGATAGGGTAAGTTATTGTTAAACAGGCGGCGGTCAAGAAAAAGCCGTCAGGTCTTGCAATTTCCCCCTGTTTCTGCTATATTTACGCTTTAACCGTCGGGAATGGAAACCCTGCGGGAGGAAGCTCCTGGGATGGGCGTTTTGAGCTAACCAGGGGCATATCAAGACGTTACATCGGGAGGACGACATATGAATGCGGTGCGGGTTTTACGGGTGATGGTGGTGGTTTGTGTAGTAACGACACTTTTCCCAACCGAGGATTTTCTTTGGGCCGCCGGTGGGGACATGGGCGCGGGCACGGAGCCGCTGACGGATGGGTCGGAGGCGTATCCGTGGCTGATTGAGGACTTCGCGGATTTTCAGGTGTTTGCCAATGTGGCCAATGCGGCCATCTACTGGGCGGCAGGGGTGCATACCCGTTTGATGTGTGATTTGGATTTGGATCCCGTTTTACCGGGACGAGTGATTTATACCACGGCGGTGATTGCGCCGTTTATGACAATCTCTTTCGCGGGCCATTTGGATGGTGACGGACACAATATTAGCAATTTAACGGTAAATAACGTCCAATCTTGTCTGGGTTTATTTGGTAGCATCAACAATGGTGCGGTGAATCGTCTCGGTCTTGTAAATATAAATATTTGTTGCTCTGCTCCTTCATCAGGGAAGGAGTATCCTTATCATGGCGGTTTATGCGGAATAAATAATGGTTTGATTAGCAATTGCTTTGTAACCGGTAGCGTCGTTGGTGAAGGTAATTCAATTTTCATTGGCGGATTCTGCGGTAGGAATTATGGCCAAATCGAGAATTGTTTTTCCACAACTTGCGTTATTGGGCTGTATGCTTTGGGGGGATTATGCGGTTCTAATGATGGCGTCATAATAAACTGTTATGCTAAAGGATCAGTAACCGGTGCAGGTAATTCACGTTGTTTTGGAGGTTTGTGTGGGCGTAATAATGGTTATCATGCAATCATCACCAATTGCTATGCAACAGGATATATTGCTGAAGGAGTAAACTCTGCTGATTTTGGCGGTTTTTGTGGATATCAACAGGACGGCCAAATGGGAAATTGTTTTTGGGACATGGATACTTCTCTCAAAACAGTTGGATATAATTTGGATGACTTCTCTCCGGGAATAATCAACAATGTCGTTGGTAAAACAACATTTGAGATGCAACTTCCCGACACTTTCCTGATGGCGGGGTGGGACTTTGTTGGCGATGACGGTGATCCGGCGGATTGGAAGATGCGGGCCAAGCCCTATTATCCGATTTTGAACTGGCAGCGGGATGTTTATGGGGATGTGGCGTTTGACGGGGTGGTGAATCTGGCGGATGTGGCGCTGATGGCGGGGCAGTGGATGCTGACGGCGGCCGACGGCGGGTATCTGGAGCGGTGCGACTTGCTGGATGATGATGTGATTGATGGGGGTGATTTGGCCGTACTGGCGGGATATTGGCTGTACCCGGAGATTACCGGCGACTTTGATGATGAGAGCGGCGTGAATCTGGCCGATTTCGCCATGCTATCATCTGCATGGCAAGCGGTTCCGAGTGATCCATCTTATCTTCCCGTTTGCAATCTGAATGACAGCGGTGCTAGCGAGGGTATAATTGATCTGGCCGATTTGGCGATTTTCTGCGAGCATTGGCTGGAAAATTGAAATTTACTTTGTTTCCGGTATAATGTCACGCGATGAACAGTATTTTTGAAGCGATCATGCTCATCTGCTTTGGCGTGGCTTGGCCGGCGAGCATCTATAAATCCTGGACCAGCCGAACGACGGCGGGCAAGAGTTTGCTATTTTTACTGATTGTGGAGTTGGGCTATATTTCCGGCATGACACACAAAATACTTTATAATTTCAATGGTGTTTTCTATCTCTACTTAATTAACGCCCTGATGGTTCTGGCCGATATCTTGCTTTTTTTCCGCAACCGTCGTCTGCAAATCCGGTTACTAAAATAATCATAAATAGCACCTTAACGGGCGGTTTCGGTGGTTATTTACGTTAGATAACATACTTGATCATTTTATTCTTTCCTTTACTTGACTTTTCCCTGTAGTCTATAGAAAATTAAGAAAAAGGTGAAACATAATAAGAGCATCTCGCCACTTTATAAGAAAGGAGAGCTTACTCATGGCCTTGGAATATCACGAACCGCGGGAATTGTTGCCGCCGGAAGTTCTTGATCAGCATCGGGCGATATCCAGTCTGATTGAGGAGCTTGAAGCCGTTATCTGGTATCAGGAACGGGCGGCCGCGACCGGTGATCCCACTATTAAAGCGGTGTTGGAACATAACCGCGATGAGGAAATCGAGCATGCCTCCATGCTGATGGAATGGCTGCGGCGGCATTTTCCAGGTTTTGATGAGGAGATGAAAACGTATCTCTTCACCACAGCTCCTATTGAGCAGGTTGAGGCTGTTATGCAGGCGAGTGGGGCGGAAGGGCCGGCGCCCGCCAGCGCCAAAACGCCACCTCGTCCCAGCGATGGCAGTTTAGGAATTGGTTCATTGAAAAAATAGAATCTCGTTACAGCGGCGTGATAGAATTATAATTATTGGCATATTCCAACCGAAGGTCTCTCGGTGGTATTGGAAAGGAGCTAGATTATGGTGACTTTTTTACGACGTGAAGTGGCCCCGATCAGTGAGGCCGCCTGGGCGGAACTGGATGCTCAGGCCGGACAAGTGATTCGTCGCACCCTTGCCGGCCGCAAGGTCGTTGACCTTTCCGGTCCGCACGGCTGGGAGTTTGGCGCGGTTAATCTGGGCCGTATCAAATTAAATGATGAAACCAAAAAGAAAGCCGCTCCGGTTCAGTGGGGCGTTCGCGAGGTGCTGCCACTGGCCGAAATCCGCGTTTTCTTTAATTTGAGTCAGTTTGAAATCGACAATCTTTCCCGCGGTGCAGCCGATGCGGACATAGACCCGTTGCTGGACGCCGCGGCGACCGCTGCAAAGTTCGAAGATCAGGCGATTTTCCAGGGTCTGGCCAAGGCAGGCATAACCGGTGTGCTTAAGGCGGCCGCTTCAACACCTCTAAAACTCGGCAACGATCCGGCCAAATATCCTCAGATTGTCGGGCAGGCGCTTAAAACAATGGGGTTGGCCGGTGTCGGTGGGCCGTATGCCGTCGTATTGGGGCCGGATGCGTATTTCAATCTCATGCAGGCTACTCAGCCCGGCTATCCGCCCAAACGGGTGATTACGGATATGACCGAGGGTGAAATTGTTCTCTGTCCTGTACTTGATGGCGGCGTGGTGATGAGCACACGCGGCGGCGATTTTGAACTTACCGTCGGGGCCGATTTTTCCATCGGCTATCAGCGGCATGAAAAGGACAGTGTGGAGTTTTTCCTTACGGAATCCTTTACCTTCCGCGTCATCGAACCCAAAGCCGCAGTTCCTCTAGCACTATAATACAGGCTTATTTCCGGCTGTACGTGTTTTGTTATAATGCGTCCCGTTTTACATACCGCAGGCCTCCGGTGGCGTCATGCTGCAGGACAGCCACTCCGCCGCCAGCATGGCCAAATCCACCAGGTTGACCCGGCAATCGTGATTCAGGTCATAGGCGGGTGTCTCCGTGCACGTCGGTGTTGCGGAAAAGTTCGTCAACTGCACCGTCGTGGCGGTATAGATCACGTCGAACGTGCCTGACTCGAAAGTATAAGTGTCGATGGCGTTGATAAACTGCCCGGTAATGGTATCGGACAAAATAATTTCAAACACATCTTCAGGCTGGGGCGTATAGTCTTCCAGAATAATCCGCAGAAAACCATTCAGGTCGGTCACGCCGTTATTAGTTATTCGCAAATTCCCATAAATTGATGATTCCCCCGCGGCCTGAATCACAATTTCCAGGGTTCCGGCAGCGCTTTGGGTGTAATCGCCGCCGATTTCCAGTTCATTAGCCCAGGCGCCGACGCCCGGCGCAACCACGCCATCGGTATTCATCACGTCCGCCCATATCATACCGCCGCCATTGAGCCGTCCGTGTACAGTGAGCATTTGTGGTGAACCACCTCCGGGAATTAATTCCACTTCACCCCAATCCATGAATAAATTTCCCGCCGGCCAAATGACCATTTCGCCGCTGTCTTCGCCGACGGTGAGCAAGGCGCCATCGCGCACCACGACGACGCCCAGGCCGCCCGCGGCCGTGGATGTGCCGCCGATGTACATGGATTGTCGAGCATCCGCCCATGTTCCTGCATCAGTGATGGTTAGCGCTCCCCAACTGCCCGGCATGGCCGCCACCGCCATTTGTCCCCAGTTTAGCAATTTGCCATTCTGGCTCAGGTAAATTTCCGCCCGGCCCCATTTGCCGATCCACAGACTCGTTGTTGTCCAGTTGGTAATTTCCAGCGTTGAAGGCGCGCTTCCCGTCCCCGTGATTTCGGCGTATCCGAACGAACGCGGGTGAATGCCCATTTCACAGTAACCGAGAGTGGTTAAGGCTTCATCGGTCACCATTAATTCGGTTCGTCCCTGGTCGCCCAGGCCGAAATAGCCATCAATATATAACTCTGTTCCCGGGTTCATCACCTCGATTTGCGTATTCACCCATGGCCGGGCTGCACTGGTTCCCGATCCGGCTCGCAACACCCCTCCATCCTGCACCACCACATGGGCGTCGCCTTCCCAACCCATGACGAGTGCTTGCCACTCGGGATCCAGTCGTCCCTCCCACCATGTGTCTGCGCCGATAACCAGTTCTCCGGAACTGCCCATGTTTCGGCCGATGGTGACATTGCCGCAATACACCGTACCGTTGGTGACGCTCAACCGGGCGGGAGTCACGTCTCCCACCACCACGGCGTCATCCCAGGGTTCAAGCTTTAAAGGTTGATATGTCCATCCGCCCAGGTTAAAGGTAATGTCGCCATATTCCACCACGACCTGGCCTACCTCATAATCATCATCGAAATCAATCTG
>JAFGBA010000082.1 GCA_016933395.1 Sedimentisphaerales bacterium
AAGGCGGTTGCAAAAGCTAATGATCGCGGCAGCAATGTCGACTCCCCGGAAAAGACGCCCTGGGGCATATTTTCGTGGTTGCTTCCCGCGCAGTTCGGCGTCCTGCCCCGATGCGAGGAATATACACATTTTAAGAGAACTCGACGCCACTCCCGTGACGTCCACGTCGGTTTTTTACCTGATAAACTCATAGGCCGAAGTCTCCGATTCCTGCCGGGGCCGCCCACTTTCCATTAACCACCGGCCCGGCGCTTGTCGTTTTTATCGGCCTTTAAGATACTCAAGGTCACAAAAAAGTGATCCGGGACGCATCGTCCCATAAGAGCACCCATGAATTATCGGCGTAGAAAGTCCGAATACTTTACTCAAACTTCTTTAGGAAGTAGTTGAAGGTGCGAAAAACAGGGTGAAATGATATTTAATGGTTTTTCAAAGGTTTTTATCGATTTTGCGGCCTATCGTCCGATAAGAACGCCTGGCGGAAAAACCTTTGACGCCCGGCGAAAAATACGTTACTATGTCTATGTGAAATAAGAAATTACGTCATTTTTCAGGCTTCCGTCGAGTCACCATATATATTAAGGTATACAAGCAATATGATTTCGGTGGTCGTGTGCACTCATAACCGGGCCGAAACCTTAAAGAAAATGCTTGAAAGCTTTGCCCGTCAGAATGGGCTAAACGAAGAAGCATGGGAATTGCTGGTGGTGGATAATCACTCCACGGATCATACCCGCGTTGTAATCGAAGGTTTCCAGGATCAGCTATCACCCCGATATTTTTATGAACCTTGTCTGGGATTGAGTCACGCCCGTAATCGCGGGGTGGCGGAGGCCCAAGGTGAGATTGTAGCATTTTTAGACGATGATGTTCTGGTAAGCCCTGATTGGCTGCGAAGCATGAGACGGGTCTTCGAACAGACCGATGCCGACGCAGTGGGTGGGCGCGCCAAGTTGAAATTTGAACAACCCCCTCCGAACTGGCTGGGTCCGAGCTTTCGCTTGTTATTGGCGGAAGTTGACCACGGTGATAAACGATTGGAAATCAAAGACCATCTTCGTCTTTTTGGGGTTAATATCGCGTTTCGTAAAGAAGTTCTGGAACGACATGGCGGATTCGCTACAAGTCTCGGTCGTTCCGGGAAGTTATTACTCCAGGGTGAAGAAACGCATTTATTACGTAAGATTCAGGCCGAAGAAGGTCATATCTTTTACGAACCCAAAGCGATGGTGGAGCATATTGTCAGCCCGGAACGAACCCGCTGGTCGTATATACGGCGCTGGCACATTGGCTGGGGGATGTCATTAGTGGCGGAACAGTTGTATTCCGGCAATATACCAGGATTTAGAGCTGTTTTGAAGGCCGGATTTGAACTGCTTTATTGTCTGGGGTATCCTTTGCGAATGAGGCTTGCTTTTCGTTCCAAATATGAACGATATTATGCCTGGAGTCTTTTTTGGAAACAGTTCGGCCGGTTGAAAGGTCTAATGCTTCCCCCTGATCTCCCCTCAAATAGAGGGAATTAATTACAAACAATATGGCTGATATAGATATTATTATCCCGTTATATAACAAAGCGAAAACCATTGAACGATCCATTCGTTCAATCCAGGGACAAACGGTAACAAACTGGCGTTTGATCGTGGTGGACGACGGCTCAACCGATGGCGGCGCCGCTATTGTTGAACAACTGGCGTTGGCGGATAAACGCATCTATTTGATACGACAGGAAAACAAGGGAACGGGAGCTGCGCGTAATGCGGGACTGGCGCACGTTCAAACTCTCTATACTGCTTTTTTGGATGCGGACGATGAATGGCATCCGCAATATTTACATCAGGCTCTCGATGCATTGAGCCATAATAACATAGCCATGGTTGGTTGCTATTATTACCGCTGGCCGGAAAAGCTGGACATGACCCCCCATTGGCGGCAGCGCGGTGTTCGACCGGGGGTATTTACCTTACGCGGGAACGAAGATCCGGCCTGGGTATCCAACCTGATGAGTGTATATATTCCCACGGTAACGGCAGTGCAAACGGCGGCCGCGCGGGAATGCGGCGGTTTTTATGACAAAACACATGCCTGCTGGGGCGAGGATCAAACCTTGTTTTTGCGATTGGCCATACGGCATCCATTTATGATCCTGGAACAAACTACAGCGTATTTTCACATGGAAGATTCTTTTCGCAGCGCACACCGGCGTCCGCAGGAACTGCCTGTTTTCATCGCTGACCCCCAAGCTATATTAACGGATTGCCCGACACGAATTCGTTCGTTAATGGAGCAAGTTATTGCTCATCGTGTGCTGGGCGTGGCCTGTTCGTGGGCTTATGCCGGGGAGAAAGCGCGGGCGTCGGAGTTGATAAAGCAGTGGCCATCCGTTCGTCAGTTTAAACGGGGGTATCGCCGTTATTTGTATTTTCGTTACATTCGGCCGCGGTGGTGGACCCGTTTTAAATGTTGGGTGGGGCCACCAGTGCGAATGAAATTGCGGGAATGGGCGTTTCAATTGGGTTTGAAAACACCACCACCGGCATTACCTTCCGAGGATGTGCCAACAAGCAAATAAAATGGCTGAGATCGATATCATCATTTCGTTGTATAACAAGGCCGGGACAATTGGCCGGGCCATACGTTCCGTCCAGCAACAGACGATGGCGAATTGGCGGCTAATTGTCGTAGATGACGGTTCAACCGACGCGGGGCCTTCTATTGTTGAGCAAATGCAGGTTGATGATGGACGAATTGTTTTAATCCGCCAGAAAAATGCCGGACCGGGGGCAGCGCGAAATCGGGGATTGGCTGAAGCAACAGCGACCTTCGCGGCCTTCTTGGATGCAGATGATGAATGGCTGCCGGATTATCTGGCGAATTCCCTGGCGGCGCTGCGGGATAGCGACGCCGCGGCCACGGCGGCCATGTATTACGAATGGCCCGAACAGCGGAATATGACGGCTTACTGGCGGCGACGAGGAATCACGCCCGGCGATTATCGACTGGGGCCTAACGATGGCCCACGGCGGTTGGATGACCTCACCTGCTTTATGCACGTGGGAACCTGCCTGTTTCGCACGGAAATAGTGCGGAAATATGATGGATTTTATGACAAGGACCGCTGTGTAACCGGTGAGGACACAACTTTG
The DNA here is from genome assembly GCA_016933395.1 of Sedimentisphaerales bacterium. Taxonomy (GTDB): domain Bacteria; phylum Planctomycetota; class Phycisphaerae; order Sedimentisphaerales; family SM23-30; genus JAFGBA01. The sequence goes on from JAFGBA010000082.1 coordinate 3,147, forward strand.
TTCCTGCGTCTGGCGATCAACGAAAACATTCGCGTCATCACGACTCCGGCGGCACGGCACCACCGTGAAGATAGCGGCCTCACGACCAATTTCGAGCGGCCGATAGCACCTTTTCTGATGGATCCCGAGGTGGTGCTGGCGTATGCGCCGACTGACCGCCGCAATTGGGTTCGCGCTACGCTGGTGCAGATTGCATTGCGCAGCGCCATCGGGCGAGCGCGTCAGGGGCAAAAGGAATGGCCACAGCGGTTGATGCGGGATTTTCCGGAAATGCGGCGGTATCGTTTTTCCTGGCTGCGGTTGCGACTCACGTTGCTGCCGGGGCGATGGTTTCCGTATTGGGTGCGATTGAAATGTTTTGTCGGCCCGCCCGTGCGGCGGAAACTGCGTCGGCTTATGCAACATTCAGGTGGCGCGCCGCAAAAAACATCACCCGAAGCTGCGCTCACGCAGCCTATTCCATGCTCCCTGGAGGGAGGCGTCAGTGTGGTTATCCCGGCTTACAATAGCGAACGCTACATCGCCCGGGCAATAGAGAGCGTTCTTGGACAGACCCTGCCGCCGCAGGAGATCATCGTCGTCGATGACGGCTCGACGGATGGGACGCTGAAGGCTTTGGAACCCTACCGTGATCGCATCCAGATTGTACGACAGACGAACGCCGGAGCCTCGGCCGCCCGCAATGCGGGCATTCAAAAGGCGCAGGGAAAATGGATTGCTTTTCTGGATGCAGACGATGAGTGGCTGCCGGAACATCTGGCAAGACAAGCACAGGTATTAAATAATCATCCAACGTTGATTTGGAGCACAGGAAATTATTACACCTGCCTATGCACCAAACAACGCCGCGCCCCGGCGGAATCGTCGCGAATAAAAGGGCAAGACTTTTTTCCTGACTGGTTTGAAGCTGCTCGCCTTGGCCATGCCGGATGTACAGACACCATGATTATTCGCAAAACGGCTATACTGGAGACGGGCTTGTTCACCGAAGACCAAACCAGAGCCAATGATTTGGACATGTGGTGGCGTTTGGCGTATCGCTGGCCGACAGTGGGATATGTCGCTGAACCATTATCTGTATATCACTTGGAAGTTGAAGACAGTATTACTACCATAACGTATTCGCCCGATTCCTTTATAGATCTTATTCAACGTCATCTGACGTTATCTGAGCAATTGGGCCGTCGAAAGACATTTGAATCCTACGCACAACATGTCATTCGTCGTTGGATCCGCGGCATGCTTTTTAATCCCGAAGGTAATACTGCCGGCGTTGTGCTTAACGCCTTTACCAACTTGTTGCCGCGCTGGTATCAACTGGTAATGGGCCTGTTAGTGCGTTATCCTTATGCGACCGCTAAAACATGCCATGCTATTTCACGTGTGGTGCGGCGATTAAAATTACGCCGCCAGGCGGTGCGACGGCCGTCCCAGTCATCCCCCAAAACATCGTAAGCATTATATTTCCTGTGACGCTGTAAAGAGGGTTTTATATCGCTGAATGATTTTATTAATGTCGTGACACTCCTCGGCGTAACGACGGGCATTGACACCCATTTCCGCCCTTGTTTCCGGCGAAATGAGTTGACGCAACAATTCCGGCATTTTTTCGCAATCGCCTTCAGCGCATAAACCACATCGATAACGATTCAGGAAATTATCGGGATTCACTTGCAAGGTTAAAATAGGCACACCGAATTGGCAGGCCTGGATATACGTATTGGGAAAGCCTTCGCCCAGACTTGTGCATACAAACGCTTTCGCCCGTTGAAAGTACGCGCCGATTTGATGATAAGACACCCCTTCGATAAACGTTAAATTCGCGACAGAATCCGCCTTGCGTTTTAGCTCATTATAATTTTTATCTTCAACTGCGCGCGGGCATATCATCAGAAATGATTCTTCCGGCACAGTTCGGGCCATTTCGATAAACACCTCGGGCTGCTTGCTCGGCGCACTACGGGCCACCCATAAAACCACATCTCGAGGTGAACCTTCAAGCTGTGGCAAGCGTGTGCCATTGGCTATAACCAGAGAATCCAACCCTAACGTACGCTTTAAATCAGCAGCGTCGGAAAGATTCTGGGTAATTAACGGTTTTGCCCGCTGAAAAGCCCACGTGACGAACGGTGCTCGCAATCGATGGCGGCATAAATACGTCCCATCGCATTCCTGACTGCTGGAGGTTCGCAGAATGAAACGCCGGTCAAAACGTTGACAAAATAGCGCCTGCAAAAAACTATTGAGGGAACAGGATTCGCTCATAATGATATCCGCATCAGCACGTTTAAGCGCGGACCATAGCCGCCGCCCTTGCAGAATCATATTTTTATCCACGTTAATGCTTTTATACAGCTTCACGCCTTCCCGGCATTTCCCATCAAGCTGGCCAAAATCGCCCACGATAAACGAGATTTCATAATCAGGATCTTTCGCCAACTCCACGGCCAAAAGATACAAATCCACCTCCGCGCCTCCAAACACCTCCTTGCACTCCGGATTAAACAGCGGATACGCCCGCAGGGAAACAAAACAAATGCGCAGTGGACGATGAGGTTCAACCATGACCGTCCTCCCTCGTCAACCGGCGAAACAACTGTTTGTAAGTTTCGATGATTTTGGTGACATCGTGGTGTGCTTCCACGTAGCGCCTGGCGCAAGCGCCGCGTTCCACTCCGGCCGGACCAAGTAGTTCGGCAAGTTGCTGCTTGAAACGCTCCCAGTCACCATTAGCACAGCAACCGCAATGATGTTTATCAAGAAATCCATCCGGGTTAACATTGAGCGACAATATCGGCGTGCCGCTGCAACACGCCTGAACAAAGGTATTGGGGAATCCCTCGGCGTTGCTGGTATTGACGAATACTTTGGCCGCGGCGAAATAGCTGCCTATCTCATGAAACGCCACACGCGGGATAAACGTCACATTCGCCAATTCCCGAGCCTGTTTTATTAGAGCATTATAATCGTTATCACCCGTGGCCCGCTGGCAGATTAAGGTAAAATATTGATCCGGTATCTCCTGCGCCAGTTTCAGGAACAAATCCGCCCGCTTGACCGCGGCGCTGCGTCCGGCCCACAACACCGTCTCTCGCGGCCGCAGCGTCAGTTCCGGCAGCCGATGCCCGTTGGGCACCACGGTACTATCAACTCCCAGCGTTTGTTGCAGGCTTTCGGCGTCGCGCTGGTTTTGTGTTACGATCGCTTGTGCCTTGCGCAGCGAGCGGGTATAAAGCCGTCCTAAAAACGGATGTTCGCGCGAATACGTCCCATCGCAATCCATGCTGCTGGCCGTGCGAAAAACAAATATTTGTTTCCGAATATGGCAATACGCATCAGTAATAATTACCCCTGGTGACGCTGATTTTAACATATACACTTGGGCGTCAATCCGCGCCAATGTCCGCCATATACGCAGGGCACTGAGCAGTTGCGGCTGGCGGAAATTTATTCCTTTGACCAATTTCACATTATGGCGCCGTTCCTGCGGCGGTTGGCCGTAATCGGCAACGAGGAAACTAACGGCAAATTCCTCATCCCGCGCCAACTCGGTGGCCAGATAATACAAATCCACTTCCGCTCCGCCAAAAACGGCGTTAACCTCCGGGTTAAACAACGGATACGCCTTGGGCGCGATAAAACATACTCGAATGCGCGTATCCTGCATCACCTGCTTCCCTCCGAAATCATATGGGAAAAAACTTCCATATATCGCTGAGCGATGCCCTCCCATCGAAACGCTTTCACGCGTTCAAGGGCTTTTCGCTGCATCTGTCGCCGTAACTCCGAATTATCAACCAACAAACGCAACGCGTCCCGAAGCCCGTTAACATCACCCGGTTCAACCAGAAGCGCCGCATCGCCGACCACTTCGCGACAGCCGGCGGCGTTCGTCGTGATAATCGCCATCCCCGCCGCCATAGCCTCCAGCAACACCGTGGGAAAATTCTCCATCACGGAAGGAAAGATAAATATCTCGCCGCCGGAAAAAATACGATTAAACACCTCGCTGCGATTATCCAGCCAGCCATGAAATTGCACCGGCGTGGTTATGGCCCGTGCCTGTTTTTCCAAATCATCACGATAAACGCCGTCGCCGATTAAATCCACGCGCCAACCCGCCGGGTGCAAGCCTTCAATGGCGGTTAATGCATGTTGAAAACCTTTGCGCGGCAACAATCGCGAACACATCACCAGCGCCGGCACCTTTTCCGCCGGCATCAAAAAGGAAAGGTCAATCCCGTTGGGAATAACTTGCACCCGTGCTGCCGGAGCATAACGCAGAATAAGCTGCTTCAATGCTTCGCTGGGAGAAATAATCAATGGGCACATCTGCGCCCAACGCCGCCAAAAGGGTTTGATAAAATGATAGATCAGCTTGAACCGGTCAGGATTATAGCCGGGCACATCACTGCCATGAGCCGTAATCACCAAAGGTATGCCGGTCTTGCGTGAAAGTCGCCCGGCCAGATAACCGGCGGGGATGATAAAATGCGCGTGGATAAGGTCGTAACCGTTAGCTTCGATAAGACGTTGCGCCGGCCCTGCCGCCCCCCGTAGAAAACTGGCCATTTCCAGCGTCTCCGCGCGATCGGCCCGATGGCGACGAGCGGACGTCCGATAAATTGTCACGCCGTCGCGTTCCTCGCGGGCAGGCAGGTCGGCGAACTGGGTAGTCACTACATCCACCCGATGCCCCAAACCGGCAAGATGACGGCACAATTCCCAGGCGACCGGAGCGGCCCCGCCGCCGACGGGGGGAAATTCATGATTGATGACCAGCAGTTTCACAACCACTATTATAACCAGTCACCGTAAGAGGTTACAGCTTTTTCCACCTCCGGCCACCATAAAAAAGCCCGCACAAAAGCGTGCGGGCATGGACCGTATTTTTTACTTTCCGTCGCTTACCACCTCCGCCGCCACAAGGCCAATCCGCCCAAACCCAACAGGCTCAACGCCATCGGTTCCGGAACCGGCGGAATGCGATTGATGGTGACCTGCCCCAAATCGAAGACTGCTCCTCCCAGGATAGATATCCATATACTAAAATTCATTCATATTGATTTCATGCGAATACAAATAACCCCCGAGTAACACAAATAATGGTATAAAGGGAAAACTGTGGCGAACCTCCACGGCCAACATGGACATGCCTATAAGCGAAACGAAGGTAAATATCACCAAAACAGGCCATTCAGGCTCCAATGAATGACGCAAGCGTATTAAGTTATAAAATATATAAAAAAGCAATACCAACACGAAAGAATTAAAAAACATATACAACAAACTTCGCGGATTTTGTATCTTTCCCGTATATGGATAATTGAAAAACATTCGTCCCCAGGCACAAAACCAATTAGCCATGCATTTTCCGGGGTGTTGAAGTATATTTTGTTTTGCTTTTTGTTTTAGCAAGGCGTCTTTTTCGACCCAATTGAGATTTTCTATTTGTCGGGCTAATGGTCGATGAGCGGCAAGCTCTTCCCGTTGGAACACCGTCGACCAACCACACCAATTCCCGTATTGGTTGGGATAGGGATTGGTCATCCAGTAAAGGTTTGATCCGCCGGTATTCGCCCAATAAAAAACTTTTCCTGTCAATTTCCATGTATAGATCAAATACGGTAAACATACCAATAAACTAACAATCGTAATAAAAACTACTCGACGAGCCCATTGCCGCCAACGAAATAAGATTATGCCTATAATAAATAAAATAATAATGGTGTATGCAAAAAGCACTTTTGTTAAAGCAATTAAACCCAGAAATACACCGGCGGCGATTCCCCATCGACTGTTTGCTGTTTTAAACCAGCGTATCCAGAAAAAACAGAAAGCAACTATCAAAAATATTGCGAGATTTTCGCTTAATAAAGCAGACGTTTCGGGCCAGAAAGGAGCATACAATCCGAAGGCCAGTGTTATTAATAAAGTTTTTTTCTCCGACAGATAAATTTTCAAAGACGTATACATTAAACATACGGCGGCGAATAATAAACAAGCGTTAGCTAATCGAGCGACAATTACCGGCATTCCAAAAATACGGAAACCGGCTAGAAACAAAGGATAGCCCGGCCCACACGGTAACTCCAAAGTATCTGTAGAAGCATAATATCCATTTATAAGATGATCCGCTAAAGTTATATATCGTTGCTCATCATGGAATTCAAAATGAACATGTGAATTCAACATTATCACCATGACAAGATATAAAGGTAATAATGGCAACAGGATTAACCACGCGCGTCTTTTCAAGGCAATCTCCGTTTAAAGAGCCACATATTGTCAAAGATGCGTTCAGGCTGATAATGGGTCATGACGAATTCCCGCAGCGGCAACATGGCCTGATGGCGTTGGCGTTCGAGATCGGCGAGTTGCCGGGCGTCATCCGCGGCAAGAGGGCCGCCGGGACGACCGGACAAGGTCATTATATGTTGGCACAAGGCTTCCACCTGAGCCAGATAGAGCGAGGCTGTAGCGGCTGCTTCTGATGCGGATAGTAGGTCTTTGCTGTAGGGAGGATATTTCCGGCCATAAAGCGCCGGATGAACGCGCAGATCGAATTTACCCGTTTGGCGATCGGCCCAACGCGGCCACAAGTCAAATACCGGATGATCATAAAACGGGAAATGCACTTTCTGGGTGTCAACGATATACAAAGGCATGTCAGCCTGCATTTGTTCGATCATTTTCCGCACGCGACGTTCTATCGAGTTAGGCGGATCGGTATGCATGTCGCCATAAGCGGGAATAGTTACGGGGCTGAAACGCTGTGCTTCAACATAAACGCCGGGAATCCAGCCCCAAACGTATATTTTATCCTCCGGTGTGGAATGCTCTCGGATATAGCGGCCGCACTGCCGCCACGATTCCTGAGCAGCATGATTAACCCCGACATATCCACCTACCCGGTCAAAGAGATCGGCAACGTTGGGCGCAATATACACAAGCGTCAAAGCAAATGCCATAACGGTAAACACTACCCGGCGCACCAGTTGACGCGTATTAACACGTTTCATTTCCATACTGAAAATCCAGGTAAGCAGCACCACCAGCGGAGCCAGGGCACGAATGATAAAGCTTTTCCAATACCCTTGCGGCGCAGAACCAAAGGTTAACGGGAATCCGCTCGCGTTGATAGTGCTCAAAGTGCAAAATACATCAAGCGTTGGCCAAAGCAACACCAGCGCCGCCAATCCCCAGATATTTTCCCGACTGCGATAAACAACATAGGCCGACAACATGGCCCCGGATCCCAATAACGGCAGAAAATACTCGACATAACTGCGCGGCGACACCCATACAAAAGCCAGATCGCACAGCCACCAAACACCAAGCAAGACGATCAGACGGTCCTGCACTTCGGCTCGGGTGAGTGGTTCACGGCGGCGCAGCCAACCCACAACGTTGCCGGCCAGACGTTTGAGACGCCAACCAATAGCGATCAATCCCAATCCGATTATTAACAACAATGCATGATAATGACGCATCACTTGGTCGTACTGTGAAGCAATATCAGAAACTTCACGACTGGCCTGCAGATAGGCCCCACCGGAAACAGCCGAACCAATGGCTCTACCCTGCAGAAAAGCCAAACCCGGAATCTTCGCCAGAAACTGGATTAAATTCCCCTGCCATGCATTAAACAATACCAGCGGTATTGCTCCAATTACAGCGCCGGCCGCAAGTAAACCTATATCTCTGAGCACTTTTAACCGTTCACCACGGTCAAGCACCAAACGCACACTCAGAAATACCAGTAACGCAATGGTAATTGATGCGCCTGTCTGCTTGAAGAAAAAACTGTTAAACGCCGCCCCGCCCGCCAGCAACATCCACAACCAGCGTCCGCCGGCCGCGCGGCGCATGGCCGCACAGGCCGCGATAATCATGCAGGGAATCATAAACTGTTCTTTGGCGTTGCCGAATTTGGCGTAGGGCGGGCAACTGAGATAAAACGCCGCCAAAATCACCGCCAGGCATGCCGCCAAAGGACTATATATCTTTCTCAGTGTCAGAAACATCAAGACCAGCGCCGTCAACTGAAAAAGAAGCTGCATTACCTTCGGCCCGGTCTCGCTGAAACCAAAAATTGCCACGCCGATAACATTAACCAACAGTGTCGCCGGCTGGGCGGCTGGTATCACTGATTGTCCCAGGCGCTCACCGTTGACAATCTGCTGAGCGGAATACACATTCATGGGGCTGTCAAACGGACTGGGTGAAAACTCGTAGATTTTATAAGCAACGAAGGGAATACCGCCGACAATCAGCGTCATCACCGGCCAAAACCAGCGCCGCCAGTCTATCCGACTCCCGGAAGCAACTTTTTTCGGTTCGATGCGTCGAGGGGAGTTGGATTTACGACGACTCATTGATTGCCTGCCTCTTGTCCCTGCCGCACCCGACGAATGACATACGTGGGTTTTTGCTGCGACTCGTGATAGGTGCGCGCCAGCATTTCCGCCAGTAAGCCCATCATCAGAAACTGTATGCTCATCATCAGCAAGAACGTGGTTAAAATCAATAATGGATTGCGATTCATGGGCAAATGAGATGAATGAAACCATTTTTGCCAGATAACCACCACCCCCGTAACACAAGCGGCCAAAAAACTTATCAATCCCACACCGCCAAAAATATGCAGCGGCTTGGTGGAAAAACTACCTAAAAACTTGATGGTTATAAGATCAAGCAACACTTTAAAAATGCGTCCCAGGCCATATTTGGTTTTGCCGCGGGTGCGCGGGCGGTGATTCACTTCAATTTCCGCCACGCGGCAGCCTGACCAGGCCGCCAGGGCGGGGATAAAGCGGTGCATTTCCCCGTAAAGGTGCAGGTGTTCGATAATTTCACGGCGATAGGCCTTAAGAGTGCAGCCATAATCATGCAACTTGACACCGGTTATCAAACTGATGAGTTTGTTGGCAATAC
>JAFGBA010000083.1 GCA_016933395.1 Sedimentisphaerales bacterium
CGCCAGGGAAAGTATCGAATCCGGCAAAGCAAAAACAGCCTTGGAAAAAATGGTGGCGATTTCTAATGGCTGATCGCGCTAAGGTAAAAATCTGCGGTATCACCACTCTCGACGACGGCCGCTACGCCGCTTCGCTGGGGGCTGACTTCCTAGGCTTTAATTTTTACCCCCCCAGCCCGCGCTATATCGCCCCGCAAAAAGCCCACACTATTATCGCCAATCTTCCCGCCGATGTCGCCGCCGTCGGTTTGTTTGTAAATGCATCCTTGGAGGATATCCGCCAAACACTGGAGGTATGCCCCCTGCCGTGGGTGCAGTTACACGGTGATGAAGATGCGGACTTCTGTCGTCACGTCTCCTACCTCGATGTCAAGGTTATCAAGGCCTTGCGCATTCGCTCCGTTGATGACATGGCGCAAACAACAATCTACGACACCGACGCCCTTCTCCTTGATGCTTACCATCCAAACCTTTACGGTGGTACGGGTGAATGCTTCGACTGGTCCCTGCTCAACCAACTCCATAAACAAAATATTTTTCTCGCCGGCGGCATCACCCCCGACAACGTGCAAGACGCATTAGCAACCGGCGTCTGGGCTATTGATATATGCAGCGGCGTTGAAGCCCGGCCGGGTGTTAAGGACCACGTCAAACTTACCCAACTTTTTGCCCGCATCAACACCTATTATGGCATACAGTAAAATTTTACTTTTCGGCGGCTCATTTGACCCGGTGCATAACGGCCACCTCGCCATCGCCCGCGCGGCAACGAACCTGTTGGCCGTGGATAAAACCATCCTTATCCCCGCCGCCCAGCCGCCGCACAAACTCAACCAAACTCGAGCGCCGATCCAGCACCGGCTGGAAATGCTCCGCCTGGCTACGGCCGATGATGACTGCCTGGAGGTATCCGACTGCGAAGCCGACCGTCCCGGCCCCGGCTACACCATCGACACCGTGCGCCACTTTCGCGGCATCTTCGGCTCAGTGGCGCTGCTCTATTGGCTGGTTGGCGGCGACAGCATCAAGGATCTGCCCACATGGAAGGACATCGTCCAACTGGCCGATGAGTGTATCCTCGTTACCGCCCCCCGCCCCGATTGTCCCATCGACTGGCCCGCCTTGCAGGGCGTGCTCTCGGAAGAACAGATTCTCCTAATGAAAATTTACGTCCTGGACACTCCTCAGATAGATATTTCCGCCACCGACCTCCGCCGCCGCATCGCTCAAAACCTCCCCATCGACCACCTAACCCCCCCCGCTGTTACCGACTATATCCACACCCACGACTTATATCGATCATAACACAGGCAAACCGCTCGCTTCACCCGGCGGCGCTAAAAAACCACTGCTTACCCACCTGACAGGTTTCGCACCTCTGTTGAAGTACTTTGGTTAATCGAGCCAAAACGCTGGCGCCGGTGCAATGGGAGGGAACGATGCGGTGCACAGCCAGCGCTCTTAGTACATTGACCGTCCGTTCCAGCCGCGCCGTATGATTATCTTTTATATGCATGCCGCCGATGACGGTGTCGATGGGTATTCCCGGAAATTGTTCATGCACATATTGCAGCGTGTTCACCAATCCGGCATGGCCGCAACCCAACACCACCACCATTCCCGCCGCCGTCCGCACACACAAAGCCTGATCATCATTGACCGGATCAGGCCGAAGTCCTTCGCTGTCAAAATAAAACGTTCCGTCAGCGTCTTCAAAATCGTTTATACGCGGAATTGGCCCGGTGACCCAGATATTATCTGCAATTTCCGTTAGCTGTTCGACCTGAACCATGCGATGAGCATCGTTCCCCGTTGTCAGCGTCTTGGCCAGAATTTCCGACATGCCCACTGCTTTCATCATTCGATTGGATTGACGACTGAAACGCGGCGATAATGCTTCCGCATGACAGAATATTTTCGCCTGCGGCGCTGTATCCATAACCGCCCTCAAACCGCCGGTATGATCATAATGGCCATGACTGATCACCACGGCGTCCAGGCCGCACAGATCAATATCCATTGCTCGGGCGTTGGCCAACACCAATGAACTTTGACCCGTATCGAAAAGCACCTGCGCGCCCGGTGACCGCACTAGTAGCGCCCATCCATGCTCCGCCAGTAAACGCCCCTGCCCTCCTTGGTTATCCACCAAAACAATCACGTCTATTTTTTTCATCTTCCATTTCCCGACTCAGAAATCCAAATTATCCTTGTCCCCTTCCTCATAATACCTAACCTCGATAATACATCATAAAACCTAAAGAAGATATGCATCTACTCCGTCAAGAAAAGAATGATTAAACATGACATACCTAAGCCGATAGAAAAACCATCCATAGTTCCGGATTCGTTACTATATCGTATCTTACATGATTTCTGATTCCAGTACCAGTTTTCGAGCATTTGGCTAAACGAAATAGCCGCAGGCTTATGACGAACGCTTTCGGAAACAAAGATACCCTGAAAATGATTTACATTTACAGCCACGATTTCACTTATAAAAATTGCTGAATATACATATAACCGTCTAATACACAATAAGTTACGTGCTATAAACCCGCTAAATGAATTCCTTTTTATATAAATAACTACTTAAAAAAGTGCTACGATTACCTCAGGTTGTCGCCGGCAACGATGGAATATTTAAACTCCAGGCAACAATGGCAAAGTGAGATAAACTGATGATTGAATACAAAAAAATCAAACAAGGCTACTTGGCGGGATGGTGTATTCTATGTTTTTGCATTTCTGTATATGGTGATTCGCTTCGTATTCCGGACACACTCCCCTTGGCAACAAAGGTGATACTAGAGCAGATAACGGACCAGTCAATTCACAACGCCGGCATCGGGCCGTCATCGCCGATGATTATCGGTAATAGCCAAAAAACATTTATTACTTTTCCTTACGGAAAAACGTTTGGTGAATATAAACCCGCGGTACGGGTGCGTGATCGACAGTCCGGCCAATGGTCAGACATAATAATTGTTGACGATAAAAACTTTGATGATCATTTGTATTGTACTTTAACGCGAGACTCAAAAGGTTTCCTGCACTTTATTTATGGCGGGCATGGGCCGATTTCCTATTGCCGCAGTAGCCGGCCTGATGACCCCAACGAATGGACCGACCGTCAGATACTTACTAAAATGGGTACCTACCCTTCATTATGCATTGATCGAAAAGATACGCTGTATTTGACGTATCGTGATCATCGGCCTGAAGATATGACGTTTCAAACCAAACCTTTTGAAAAATCCTGGACACCCGCAATGCGCGTCTTACGCACCAACCAAAGAACTTATGTTCGTAGTATGACGCTGGATGATAAGGGAACCGACACCATTGTCCATATCGTCGGCTGCATACAAACGCCGGAAAAACGGGATCGCACGCGCGGACAGTTCCTCTGGCACCTTTGCACCGCCGATATGGGTAAAACCTGGACCGATGTCAACGGTAAACCTTTCACCGGTGAATTGCCCATCGATTACAAAATCATCACGCCGGTTTATGATCCCTACGACAAATATCCTCATTACCTTTTCGATTACTGTAATGCCGTGGTTTTGGATCAAAACCACCAACCATACATTTTCACGGTTTTTCATCCGGATATGGCGGGGACGAATCCCAATTACCTCAAAGCCGATAAACCCTGGACGCAATTGTGCGCCCGATACGTTGGCAATAGCTGGAACGTGGATGTATGGGGGCCCATTAAAGATGGACGCCTTTCCACGGATAATTACAGCGGAGTAAGCTGTTGGCCGGTCACTGATATAAACGGAGTAATGCATGTTCTGGCATTTGATCAATCCGTGAACAAAGAATTTGTTAAACAGGCTCTGGCAGGTAAAAATGTTGACGGCGACTTAACTGAACAACTCTTTTACGCCGTTAGCAAAAATGGAACGGACTGGCGGATTACCCCGATTTTAGAACATCGCTTTAAATTCCAAGTGTCCAAAAGCAAATGGGGTACTGTCAGAATCGACGGTTATATTGCGGGCGCCTCGATAGCTCCGCCTGACGATTCCGGCCAAATTGAAGCCCTATTACCCTTTAAAGGCGGAAACCTCTATTATCTAAGTTTTTACGCCGGTCAGTCGCTGTAAGAACAGGTTCCGCCGGGGCACACTCCCGTGGCACACTCACTGCCCTGGCAACTTTGACAATTGTCTGGCCGGGTTGAGCCGCTATGAGCGGCAAAAGAGGAAAAAATCTTCTCCGTCTTTCCTGACCCGCACTCCTCGCATACGGGTTTTTTGGCGGCGAAATTTTTTCCAGAATGCTGGTTATATGACCGCAAACGGCGCATTTATATTCGTAAATTGGCATATTTAACCTTTACTGAGCATTATCTATCCCATCTATTTCAATTTTAATATATCGGCATGAGTTTTTCCACTAATACAGCCGTATTGGCGGCGGCGCCGGGTTTACCGATAGGCTCAATGGCATTTTTAATCGTCCTGCGTATTTCCATGCGTAAACTTTCATCATCCAATATTTGCACACTTTTCTCAACAACTTTTGCAGTATTACGGCCAATAGGAATGAATTCCGGCACAATTTCGCGCTGGGCGATAATATTCACCAGTGAAATATAGGGTGTTTTGATAATCCAACGACCGACAAGGCGCCATTGTATCCAGGGCACATGGTACATTACAATCATGGGGCAATGTTGGGCTGCAACTTCAAGCGTTGCGGTGCCGGAAGCCACCAGGGCCAGGTCGGCGTAACGCACGGCCGCTTCAACGCCGCCAACACGTATTTCTATCCCCAGGGATGGATTTACCTGGTTTTGCAGCCATTGCGCAATCATCTCATTTGCAGCAACCGCACGAATACGAATCCCCTGAAACCGTTGTATAAGCTCTCCGACCACCCGTTGCATGATAGGCCAGAGTTTTTCCACTTCATGCCGCCTTGAGCCGGGCAACAACACCACGCTACATTCTCGCTCATTTTGCGATGCAATGGGATTTACGGTTGAGATACCTTCACTATCATCGAAAAGGGGATGTCCCACGAATGTTGCGGGAATATTACGCCGGCGAAACCACTCCGTCTCAAACGGTAAAATACAGGCGACATGATCGGTAAGTCGCCGTAACTTATTCACCCGCCATGCGCCCCACGCCCAAAGTTGCGGCGCGATATAATGCAGAATCGGCAATCCCATTTTCCGCGCCGCTTTGGCCAGATGGAAATTCCAGGCCGGTGAATCCACTAAAACAACCACATCCGGCCGGTCCTCGTTGAAAGACGTTTTCACCCTTCGTAATAACCGCCAATAAAAACCCGCTTGACCAAGAGCATGAGCCAGCATCGCGCTGCGAGCCGTAACGTTTTCCAATAAATGGCAACCCGCCCGCGCCATGGCGTCGCCGCCGATACCCACACAACGCCAGTCGGAATGCCGTTTTAGCAGTTCTTCAACCAGCCTGGCGGCGTGATGATCGCCGCTGGTTTCAGCCGCACTGATAAATATTGTCCGTTTTCGTTCCTGAACCATATTATGACAAATGCCCTCACTGAATTTTTTCATAGGGCCACATGACCAAGCCGCCGTCCATAACAGCAACATTGTCATAACCGGCATGGCGAAGAATCAATGCGGCTTCATAACCACGAAGCGAATAATTGCAGAAGGCGATGATGGGTTTGTCTTTGGGCACCTCATGTAAACGCTCGCGCAACGCGCCCAGAGGAATATGCGTCGCCCCGGGCATTCGCATATACCCCAGTTCCACCGGAGTTCGCACATCGAGCAGGCACAGCGCCTCACCCGCCTGAAGACGCTGATGCACTTGTTTGGGAGTCACTCCATGTAGATAACCATCGAGTTTATTGCGCGCAACGTTGGCCGCCATGATAAGATTATCCATAACCGGAGCGAATTGGGGCGCATAACACAAATCAAGTTGGGCAATCTGATCAACATTGAACCCGGCGTTAATAGCCAAAGCAGCAACATCAAGGCGTTTGTCAGCATGACCGGGACCAATCGCCTGCGCACCCAGCAACCGCCGCGTGCGAACGTCAACCACCAACTTGAGCATCAGGGTACGCGCCTGCGGCACGAAATGCTCCCGGTCCGGACCGGGCGCCAACACACATACCGTTTTATAACCATCGCGGTGAGCTTCGACCTCATTCAATCCGGTGCGGACAATATTGCATTCGAAAACTTTACAGGCCACCGTGCCGATAATACCGGGAAAACGGTCATCGCCTCCACACAGGTTCACCGCCACTGAACGTCCCTGTTTGTTGGCCGTGGAGCCAAGCGGCATATAACACGGTTTGCCGGTAACAATATGAGTGGTCTCCGTGCAGTCGCCCGCGGCGTAAATGTTTTCATCGCTGCTGCGCAAATGGTCATCAACCTTAACGCCGCCGGTGACGCCTATCTCTAAACCTGCGTTTTGCGCTAAACTTGAATTGGGCCTGATCCCCGTAGCAAGAATAACCAAATCCGCGGATAGAATGCCTTTATCAGTGCGCACTGTTTTGACCGCATTATTTTCCCCCTCCAGCCCCACCACGCTCGTGCCCGTAAGCGTGCGAACGCCATGACCTTCTAAATGTCGTTCGACGAGTAAGGCCATGTCTTCATCCAACATGCTGAGTATCTGGCTGCGTTGTTCGACGATAGTGACGCGGCAACCTTTCTGCACCAAAGCTTCGGTCATTTCAATGCCGATAAGCCCGCCGCCAATGATAACCACATCATGCGCCCGCCCCGTATCCAATGCTCCCTTGATGCCTTCTGCATCTGTGACGCCATGTAACGTAAAAACATTTTTCAAATCTACACCGGGAATTTCCGGTACAACAGGCGTCGCCCCGGTAGCAAGAACGAGTTTGTCGTATTCCAGCCAGCTATCCCGCCCGGTGTTCATATCGCGCACCTGCACCCGCCGTTTGGCGCGATCAATGCGTAAAGCCTCGGTTTGGTTAAGCACGCGCACGTTTTTCACCTTTTGAAAGAACACCGAATCACGCAAATCCCCCACCGCCGAACTCATCAACTGGGCTTGATTCTTGACGACTCCGGAGATATAAAACGGCAACCCGCACCCGGCGTAACTGAGCAGTTTGCCTTTGTCCACGATGGTGACCTGGGCGTCGGGCCGAAGCCGCATGATTTTTGCGGCGACTTTAGGACCGGCCGCAACTCCGCCAATAATAAGCACTTTCCAACCGCTAGGCATGGGTTTATCTCCCAAAGATATTGACTGCGTTGATGACGCTGAACGTAATGTAACCTCAAACAATGCCCCGCCCATTTCGGACCGGCTCACATGAATACTTCCGCCGCAAGCCTCCACCACGGCCTTCACAAAGGCCAGCCCCAATCCCGTCCCCGGACGATCAGAACTTCGCGCCGTCGAAGTGCGGAAAAAGGGTTCGAAAACCCGCTCTCGATCCGCCACCGCAATACCCACGCCGGAATCAGCAATATTTATACGTAGGGTGTCGACCGTTGCTCCCGGCCTTAAGGTAAGCTGAATGCGGCCGTGATCCGGTGTATATTTCAACGCGTTATGCACCAAGGCCTCAAACGCTTCGGTAAGAGCGGCGTCAAGGCCAATCGCCGGCATGGATGCCTCAGCAACATCCAATTCCAGGGTAATATCACGACCGACGGCCTGATCGGCAAACTGCATCTGCACCCGCCGGAGAATATCGGCCAAGTCGGACGTACCGGAAAATCGCTGCGGATTTTTAAGGGCGTTGGCGATGGCCAAAAGCCGTTGGGAGGTTTGTACTGACTGGCCGCATCGCTGGAGCGCCTTTTCAAGTAGTTCTTTCTGCCGCGGATTCAGCGGCCCGGCAAATTCACCCAAAACCGTTTGTATCAGGCTCATCGCCGCAGTAACCGGTGATTTAAGCTGATGCGCGATTAACGCCGCATATTGCAGAAATTGTGGATCAAACTCCGCCATAACCACATCATACCCGATAAGTGGCCTTCCTGTAAAGCTTTACCTCAGATAATCCGTATCCTCCCGCCAGGTTGTGCATTGACGCCGCCCGGTCTCGCAGGTACGATGTTCCAAACGCCTATATGAACCATCTTCTTTGCGAGCAACGCATGAAACTAAATGGTCCGACCATTACAGCCTCTGCTCAAAATGGTTCGTTTATTTCGCATCCGTTATGGAGACGGCCGGGACTATGTATGACCAGTCATAAAGTAACGCTTTGGGCCTGGGGAATCTCACTGGTCGCTCACGCCCTCGTCATTGGGATAGTGATACTATTGAGTAGCCGCAACGAACCTGGTCTGGAACAACCTGCCCAGGCCACACAGATTCGCCTTGAACAACCTCTCCCCACAGAACCGCCACCCACAGTCATCGAAAACCTTATGGTGGAAAATCCGCTAATATTGCCGCTCATACCGCCCGCTCCGCCAGTGCTCAATCCCATCGCTGTTGCCGATACTCCTCTAAGCACTTCGGCCAGTGAAGGTTTTACCATCGCGGCCGCACCCGTAACTGGGGAACTTACCACCGGAACCACAGCGGCCGTCTTTTGCGGGACTTCCTCTCAGGGACGTTACCTTTGTTATATCGTGGATTGCTCCGGTAGTATGGTCATGGCCCTGGATTACGTACAGTCGGAATTATGTCGCTCATTGGAGGCCTTAACACCAAGCCAATTTTTTCGCCTGATTCTCTTTGCCGGCGGGACACCCTCCATCTGGCCGGCGGAAGGCTATCGCCGGGCCAACGCCCCCGCCCGCTGTCAGGCCGTTACCTTTGTCAAAACGCTGCAACTGAAAGAAACCCCCGGTGTTCAAGCTGCTTCTGACGCCGTTGTACAAGCGATTGACGCCGCCCTAACGATCACCGCGTCAAACGACACTCCCGATACCATTTTTCTGCTTACCGACGGTGAATTCGAACATCAGGCCGTCGCCCAGCAGCTTTTTCGTCTGCAAGCGCAACGCTCCACCCCGGCCACATTGCATGTCATCGCCTGCGGCAATCCGGATAACGAACAATTTCTCCGTCGCCTGGCCCAGTCCTACCAGGGTAGCTACCGTTTCATCAGCGATGATGAACTCGCCCGAGCCGGCCGACATTTATCTCAGGGGGAATCGAGGTGACTATCCATTATGCCTAAACGGCTACTCTCTCTCAGCGTGCTTATCAACCTCATCGTTGTATTGGGCCAAACCAACTCCGTATGGGCCGCTAACGGTAATACTAACGGTTTTGAGCGATTCTTTATCGCCGGCGGCCCCTTGGTCTGGCTGGTGCTGGGGCCGTTGTCGATCATCACTTGCATGTTGATTGTGCGGTACTTCCTGGCGTTTCGCAACAAGCGACTTTTACCGCCGACCGTAGGCAAACGATTT
Organism: Sedimentisphaerales bacterium; assembly: GCA_016933395.1. Classification (GTDB taxonomy): domain Bacteria; phylum Planctomycetota; class Phycisphaerae; order Sedimentisphaerales; family SM23-30; genus JAFGBA01. The sequence continues at coordinate 9,383 of JAFGBA010000083.1, forward strand.
GAATTTCTCCTGAGTCAACCGGGTCAGGCGGGCCTACGGGAATTCATTGAGGAACAATCCACCCTGCTAGGCCGTGCTTTGGCCGCCGGTTACACCCAAACCACCGCCGGTCCGGAAGCCACCCTCGACGCCCTGCATGAATCGCTACAACAGGATGCATCCCTCCTGAACCGCCGCTTGGAATGGCTCAACCTTATCGGTAATGTCGCTCCCATGATCGGCCTCTTTGGTACGGTCTGGGGCATGATTGACGCCTTCAACGGTATCGTCCAGGCGGGCGGCCAGCCCCAGCCCGCCGACCTCGCCCAGGGTATCTCGGTTGCCTTGGTTACTACATGGTGGGGCCTGATTATCGCTATCCCGGCTCTGGCTGCCTATGGCTCGCTCCGTCAGCGTCTTGACGCGTGCACAGCGGAGGCGGCATTAACGGCGGAGGCGATTTTGTTGCCATTGGCGAAATAATATTTCTCACGGAGACACCAAAGCAAGGAGAGAAAATAAAAAAGCAAAATGACAGATTAAAAATTTGAGGTTCTCATCGGAAAAAGTTGGTTGATTTTTCACCTGGAAAAGCTTGTTTGACCTTCAAAACAAAGTAATCGGTATCATGATAGCCA
>JAFGBA010000084.1 GCA_016933395.1 Sedimentisphaerales bacterium
AATAACAGAGGACAGCCGGACGAAAACGCTGTAAACAGATATGCCAAACTATCGTTACGAATTACGACAAAACACCGGGCAGGTGATCACGGGCGTTATTGCCGCTGAATCCAGCAAGGCGGCGGCGTTATTGCTGCGCAATCAAGGCGGCTACGTCCTTAAACTCAACGAGGCCGCCGGTTCCAGAGGCAAAGGCCTTGGCAGCCTGCTGAACTTTAGTATTGAAACCGGCCCCAGCCAAAAAGATGTTCTCAATTTCACCCGCCAGCTGGCCGTCATGATGAAGGCGGGCATCAGCATCCGCGCCGGCCTGGAAGCCATCACCGATCAGATTGAAAATCGGAAATTCCGCACCATGCTTGAAAACGTCCGCCGTGACGTCGAATCCGGTAAACCATTTTCTGACGCCCTGGCCAAGTATCCGCGCGTCTTCAGTCCCTTATATATCAATATGGTGCGTGCTTCGGAATTATCCGGCTCCTTTGGTGAAATGCTTGAGCGTATTGCCGAATACCTCGGTCAGCAAATAGAAACCAGAGCTCAGGTGCGCGGCGCCATGGTGTATCCAATTATTATTGCTGTTATGGCGGTTTCCACTACGGTGTTCCTGCTGACTTTTGTATTGCCCAAATTCGTCGTTATTTTCCAGGGCAAGGAAGCCGCTCTGCCCACACCTACTAAAGTTATTTTGTGGCTTAGCCACATGATGCGAACCTACTGGTATATCTTTTTGACCGGTGCGGTTGGCCTTGCTTGGGCCTTTATGTGGACCATTAATACCCGCTGGGGGCGAGCTTGGTGGGACCAGGTAAAGCTTATACTGCCTGTTTTCAAAAAACTCTGTCGTTGTATTTATATTTCTCGCTCTATGCATACGATGGGTGAACTTGTCAACGCCGGCGTACCCATGCTCGACACCTTGAGCATCACCGCCAATATTTCCGGTAACACCGTCTATAAACGTATGTGGCGGCAGGTATTCGTCTCCGTTAAACAAGGTAAAAAAATATCACAGCCCCTGAGCCGCGGTAATCTTTTGCCCAAGAGCGTTGTCCAGATGATTAATTCCGGCGAAGAAAGCGGCAAACTCGCTGAAGTACTCGTGGACATCAGCGAATTCTATCAAAAGGAACTCAAAAACATCATCCGCACCGTCACCGCCATGATCGAACCGTTAATGATCGTCATCATGGGTTTCGTGGTTGGTTTCATCGCCATGAGTATTATTCTGCCGATTTTCAAACTATCGAGCCTTGTCAAAGGCTGAAAGTAAAATCAAAGGGTAAAAAGCAAAAATAAAAATGACAAATTAAAAATCAAAAATTGAAAATCTGCGTCAATCTGCGTTATCTGCGGATAAAAATCCGTTTTAATCTGTGACACGCAGAGCCTGCGAAGCAGAAAATCCGTGGTTAAGGAATATATTATGAAAACCTCTGTGAAACCTTCGCACTATCGCCGTGGCGGCGGGTTCACCCTGATCGAGGCCATGTATTCGATCATGATCGTCGGCCTGGGCGTCGTGGCCCTGATGATGCTCATGGCTTCAGGAACCACCGTCAACGCCTTTGGCAACGACCTGTCCTCGGCGGTCTTCCTGGCCGATGAGTTACGCGCCATGACCGATGACGTGCCGTTCAACAACCTGCTCGCTTATAACGGCTCAACCTTCAATGGCGTGGACGCCAATGGCAACACCGTCGATGGCCTGGCGGGTTTTCAACAACAATTGGCCGTTGTCAAAGTGGACCCGGTTACACTAGCGACTCTGGTAGGCCCGACGCCCGCGCAAACTCTGCGCTTGACTGCCACCGTCACCAACGCCAATGGCACGCAAGCCCGTTTTAGCTGGCTGAGGTCGCAATAATGTCCCATAAGTGAAGCAGGCGTCTCGCCCGTGGTTTGGCTTTGAATAAACCATCGCGCTGCGACACCGAAATTTTGCTGTTTGCTTTTTAATTTTCTTGGGCAGCCGGAGAAAGGCGCCGATTATGAAACGTTATATTCCATCCTGCCACGGCGGCAGTTCCGTACTGGCGGTCTTTTTCGTCAGTCTTTTTGCCGTTCTGGCGATTTCCTTCACCGTTGTTAGCAACACCAACGTCCAGGTGTCCGAAAACCATTCCCAGATGGTTGCCGCTCAGGCCGCCGCTGAATCCGGATTGGCCTACACCAATGGCCTTTTCTCCGGCTGGACACCTGTGGAAACGCCGCGAAACACGGTTTCTGAGACGGAAGCCGCCCAAACCTGGCAGTCCTTCTGCATACACCTGCGCGATTATCACGGCCTGAATATTTATGCCAATCCCGATTGCACTATTCCCTGGACCGCCGGTCATAATTGCCTCTACCTGCCGTCGCGCACTATTGAAACCGGGTCGCCGGCATGTTTTACCATCGAAATGCAGTTCATTCTAGGCGATCTTGACAACCCGCATCGACTGGTTATCAGCAGCACTGGCGCTCTCGGTAATATTTCTCGTCGCGTCAGCATCATGTATCTTGTCCAGAAAAACGCCCAGGTTCTCGAATACGCCATCGCCAGCCGCGGCCGCATGTGGCTCACCGGCGATTCCACCATCGAAGGTGATGTCTTTAGTTCCTGGGATCGTACCGATATCTCTCCTTTCAACATGACCAGTGATTCTCGTATTAACGGTACGTTTAATACTGTTCTTAATCATGACGATATTGAAAACGCCGGCCATTTCCAGATGGAAACACTCGTGGATGGTCATCCCATTGATATTTATGGCAATCCCCTCGGCGATAACTACGAAGAACGTTACTATAGCGCTGAGGATGAGTTGCAGGGTTATCACGAAGGCGTCAATTACGATGCTCCCTTTGTGGACATGCCCGGTATGGACATTTCCGACTACAATACGGATGATTACCTGATTGGTTTAACCGATGTTCCCACAACCTCAAACAGGCAAGTTGAGTATTTTCCTCATGCCGCCGGTGACTATACCCAGCCCAGAGATGGGGGGTCGCGTTATTTAAATCGCTACGTTTACGAAAATCAAACCTTCACCAATTGTCGGCTGCCTGATAACCACAATGCTGTTTTTAAAAACTGCACCTTTGAAGGCGTGCTTTATATAGACTGCTATAAAAGCGGCTCCACCGGCTACAACAACGTCCGCTTCGATAATTGCACCTTCAACGGCGTTATCGTTTCCGATACGCCGCAAATATTAAAATGGCAATATAACTGCCTCTATTTCACCGGTTCGGCCACCTTTGACAATCAGTCCTCCGTGCAGGAAGCCACTATCCTCGCCCCGCATTTTAACGTCAACCTCGGCAATACCAACCCCATTGAAGGCGAGACCAACACCCTGACGGGTGCCATCGTCGGCGGCATCGTGGACATCCGCGGCAACGCTGAAATCTACGGCACCATTATCTCCATGTGCGACACCACCTGCTGGTCCAGCGGTTACGTCACCAACATCGGCGCTACGCTTGGCGACGGCGGCTCCGAAACCACCGAGCCTGGCGATATCGGCACCATACATATCACCCCTGATCCTGATAATATGCTCCCCAGTGGCATTATGACGCCAATTGTCTTTGTCCGCGATGGGGATAGCTATGTGAATTTTTAACGGAAAATAAGTCATCAACATAAATTTTATCAAGACGGCGAATAACCATGATTACCAAAAACATTTTGCTCAAACATCGGCGCCGACGAGGTTTGTCCCTCGTTGAAATTCTCGTTGCTCTGGCCATAACCGCTCTGTTGCTTACGGCCACGGCCATCGCCTTCGAAGCCGCCATGGACAGTTATACAACCAATCATGATCTGGCCATGGTAAGCATCTCAACGCGCAATGTGCTCCACCAGATGTGCTCCAATATTCGCTCCTCCTGGAACGACCCCGTAGGCCCTCCGCCTGCTCCTACCTATGTTACCGCTGACGGCACTGAATGCACCTTTTTCGATCAAGGCGGCCGGGAGATTACTTATGCTTATAACGCGGCCCAACATCGCCTGGAAGTCAACATCGACAACGGCCCTGATTGGTTTACGCTCGTGGAGAATGTTTACCCCATTACCGCCGGTGATCATATTTTTACACTTACGGACCCCGAAGATACATCCAGTTTTCCCGCTGGAACTGCCGGCCGAGTCGAAATTCGCTTCCGGGTCGTTCAAAACGATGTTTCTCGGACCGTTTCGGCTGCCGCTGTTCCCTGCAACGTTCTTTATCACTGATTTGACGGACTATTCCAGCGGCAGGCGGAGTTCGACGATGGTGCCTTTACCGAATGTGCTTTGTAGTTGCACCTGAGCGCCAAGCTGTTCAGCGGCGTGTTTGACAATAGCCAGCCCCAAACCGGTGCCGCGAATGCGAGCATCACCGCTGCGTGAAACATCAGCCTGATAAAATCGTTCGAAAACCCGTTTTTGGTCTTCCGGCCGGATGCCGCAACCGGTGTCCTCAACGCTGATGCAAACAACGTCCTCTTCTCGGGTCAAACGACAAATTATCGTGTCCCCTGAAGCCGTAAACTTGACCGCATTATCGAGCAGGTTTTGCACAATCAGGCTTAAAAGCCGCCGATCGGTTTGTAAAATAATCGAAGGATTAACCGGAACAAGCTGAAACGTGAGTTTTTTCTCCTCAGCACGAACAGCATAAGGCTCCGCCAGCGTCTGTATAAACGAATTAAGTTGCACATCTTCACATTGCAGACGATACCGGTCGTTTTCCACGATTTGCAAATCCAGTAAATCACGCGTCATTTCCTCCAGGCGGCCGACTTGACGATGAAGAATATCTATCAGGCGGGCGCGATCGCGCGGATGTTCACCGTCGCCTTCCTGAAGCGAATCCACCGCTGCCCGTAATGTCGCCACGGGTGTTCTCAGCTCATGTGAGGCGTTGGCCACGAATTCTGATTTCATGGCCGCAGTGCGCACCAGTGCAGTAACATCGTGCAATACAATCAGCCCTGCGATGCCGTCCTGTCCGGTGGTTCCAAACCGATGAGCATAAACCTCCAGATGATGTGTCTGTCCCAAATAGTTGATAGTCACCTGCCTGCCTGCCGGCGAACCTCCCGCAGGCGTTTCATAATATATGTCCACAATGTCGGCATACCGCACCACCGCCTGCAGGTGCTTACCCTGCACCCTCGCATCATCCGGATGAATAATATTCATCGCCGCCTCGTTCATCAGCACAATGCAATCGCCGGCGTCTATTGCCAATACTCCCTCGCGCAAATTCGCCACCGTCTGCATCAGATTATCCCGTTGAGTGTTGCTGCGAGAGATTTGGCGGGCCAAATGATCACGCATATCGTTGAGCGCCCGGCCCATTCGGGCCATTTCGTTCGTTCCAATAGTAACGGTTCGAGCGTCCAAATTGCCATCCGCAATGGCCCGCGCTGCGGTAGTTATTTTTCGCAACGGCGCGTACCAGAACCGTTCGATCAACGCCGTTGCAATTCCTGCGGATAAAAGAACCACTACAGGCAGCCAAGCCGCCGTTTGGCCGACGAATTCCTTGTTATCTGCGGGAGTTTCAACCGGCTGGGACAACCGCACAACCCCAATAATTTGCTCCCCCTGATAAATCGGCAAAGCGGTGTAACGTAGGCGCCGTTTAATCGTCTCGCTCCAGCGGGTGGCGTCGCCCAATTGACCCTTCATCGCCTGAGTTAATTCCGAGCGTTCAGGGGTAAAATGGTTCTCCATATCCATCGGATCGCTTTGGTTATCGCCCAGCACCTTGCCATCGGCCCCCACAACCGTCAAACGTATATTGTCCGCCAGCGGAATGGATTTCACTAGTCCCTGAATATTTCCATTGGAAATGGCCCACTGGTTTTCTATAGTGTGCCGCAAGATTCTCAGTTGGGCGTCAAAATCCTTATTGTGCTCCTGTTGATATTGTTTTTCCAGGGGATAATAAATCAGCAAAACGCTCAGCACTAGCGCCAGAGTTATTCCCAATGCGCTACTGAGATAGACTTTGAAGATGTGATTATACCTTTTCATTTTCCGGGAGAGCCAGGCGATACCCCAGCCCCCTGACGGTTTCTATAAGATGGCGAGCGTCGCCGAGTTTTCGCCGCAGGGCGGTAAGATGAACATCAATGGTGCGGTCGGTGACAATGGCGTCCTGCCCCAAGGCGTGATCAATCAATTGGTTGCGGTTAAGCACCCGTCCTCGCGCCGCGATAATGGCGCTAAGCAACCGAAACTCCGTCAATGTTAAACTTACTTCCTTATCATTAACCGTAACACGATGCTGTTGCGTGTCGATATTGATCGGACCGGCGCTGAGAAGCGCGCCATTGCCGGTTCCCATCGGCTGGGCGCGACGAAGCATCGCACTGACACGAGCGACTAATACTGACATACTAAATGGTTTGGTGACATAATCGTCGGCGCCGGTTTGCAATCCGACAATAACATCGGCATCCTCGGTCCGGGCGGTTAGCATAATCACCGGCGTTCGCGCCAAACGAGGATTATTGCGCATCTGCCGTAATACCTCAACCCCGTTCATGCCCGGTAACATGATATCCAAAAGCACCAGGTCCGGAGGTTCCGTCTGCACCCGCCGCCAGCCCTCGGCGCCGTCATGGCAAACCTCCACCTGATAGCCTTCGCGCTTAAGCCGCAGGGCCGCCAATTCGGCCATATCCGTCTCGTCTTCAACCAGTAGAATGCGTTTTTTGCTCATTTGAAAGGTGATTATAATCCGAGACTAAACAATCACAATAGTTTACGAAAAAACTAATTTAAACTTAGCTTAATCTTAACATAATCTTAAACATTGGGAAATATATTCTTAACATTATTCCGGCAATATGATGACGCCTTAACGAAATATTAATGTGATCTTGATAAAACCCTAAGCGAAGACTACTAAGCTCTTTGCAACGCTGAAGATGGGCTTTGGCGAAAAATGTGTAACGCAAAAGTTTAGGAGATCTAAAATGACAAAAAAAATTATCCTTTTGATTGCGGTGTCGGCCATGGTTTTTGGCGTTCAAATGGCGCCGGCGGCGGAAAGACTGGAAATCGAAGGTTCCACGACGGTAGGCCCGATTGCTGACGCCTTTGCCGAGGCCTTCAAACAAATGCAACCGGATGTGGATATCACGGTGAAAAAGACCGGCAGTGGTGATGGCTCCGCCGCATTAATAGACGGCCGCTGCTCTATCGCCAGCATGAGCCGGTTCATGAAGCCCAAAGAGTTCAAAGACGCCGTGGATAAAGGAATCATGCCCGTCGCTCACGTCATCGCGATGGATGGCGTATGCGTCGTGGTTCACCCCTCCAATCCGGTCAGCGCCCTGACCAGCGGCCAGATTAAAGACGTCTATATGGGTAAAATCACCAACTGGAAGGAGCTTGGCGGTGCGGATATGCCCATCGTCGCCATCACTCGCGACACATCATCCGGTACCTATGAGACATTCCACGAACTGGTAATGAAAAAGGAAAAAATGGCCGGTGCCGTGGAAACCGTCAGTAGTAATGTCCCGGCGCAAAATCGCGTAAAAACCACCCCTGGCGCTATCGCTTATGTGGGCTTGGGATTTCTGGACGGCGTTAAAGCTTTAAAAGTCGATGGCGTGGCGCCCACCAAACGCTCTATTGCCGCCGGGACATATCCCGTAGCCCGCCCATTGTACCTGTTCACCAATGGCTATCCCAAGCTTGGTTCACTGGTGCATCAATTTTGCACGTTTTATTTGTCGGAAGCGGGTCAGGAAATTATCGAAGAAAAAGGGTTCGTACCCCTGACGAATTACTAACAAAAAAGAAGTTATGGCGAATCAAACTCCGCAATCAACGAAAGTGGCCGACTTCGATCGGCCGCTTTTACTTACTCCCGGCCAGGACTGGGGAAATTACCTCATTAATATACTGGGCCAGGCCCTGTTGTTTTTGATTACTTCTCTTAGTGTTGTGGCGGTGTTATTGATTTTCTTTTTCATTATACGAAAAGCTTTACCGTTTTTTTTAAAACATGGCGTTATGGAATTTTTCACCAGTACGGCCTGGTACCCGGAAGGCTCCCCGGCGGAATTCGGAGCCGGAACGTTAATGGCCGGTTCGTTGTACGTTACCGTTGGGGCACTGCTTTTTGCCGTACCCGGCGGCATTCTGGCGGCCGTGTTTCTTAGCGACATTTTGCCGTTCAAAGCCCGGCAAATCGTCAAGCCGATTATTGAAATCCTGGCGGCAATTCCCTCCGTTGCCTATGGATTTTTCGCCATTATTGTCGTCGCTCCCTGGTTGCAAAAGCACCTGGGATTGGTGACGGGGACAAATATCTTCAATGCCTCTCTCATCCTGGCCGTTATGGCCGTACCGACCATCATCAGTGTCGCCGAAGACGCTCTTACCGCCGCCGGACGGGAGTTGCGGGAGGCGTCTTTGGCTCTGGGGGCCACACGGGCGGAAACCATCATCAAGGTTATGCTCCCCGCCGCCCATAGCGGTATTATTGCCGCCATTATCCTGGGAATGATGCGGGCCATCGGTGAAACGATGGTCGTATGGATGGCGGCCGGGAACGCGTCGCAAATTCCCACGCCCTGGTGGAATATTTTCGCCTCGGTGCGAACCATGACCGCGACCATTGCCGGAGATATGGCCGAATCGCCCGAAGGTTCCGACCATCGCCTGGCCCTCTTCGCCGTGGGATTGACGCTGCTGGCGTTTACTTTCCTTTTGAATCTTGCCAGCGAACATTTCCTGGGGCGGAGCCGTGGCGGAGGAAAGGGGCGTAAAAAATGACCATTGGTTTCCGTCAGAAACTGGACGCCCTGTTCACGAGTATCAGCGGATTGTCCGTCATACTGATGACCGCGGCCTTGGTGTTGGTATTGGGGCCGATTCTTCTCAAAGGCGCTTCGGCGGTGGTTTTTCGCGGCACGGTGGAATTCCGCCAGATGCAATTGGAATTGTTCGGCCGAGGCAACGTATTGGACATACAGGCCGAAACCACTGAAGTGGAAGCCGCTCGTAACGAAGTTTATAGTATTATTGACCACTTCAAAAAGGGCATTGACGCCGACGTCCAGATCAAACAGGCTCGCGATATTTACCGTGAATATGGCCGCCAGTTGCGCCTCCGCCAAATACCGTCGGATAAATTCACCGCTTGGCGACAAAAGGTGCGAAAATTACGTGATGCACTGGAAACGGCTTATACCACTTCAGACGAAAAAGAGGCCTTGGAACAACTCGATTTCGTCCTTTCGCAGCAGAATATTCCCGAAGTTGATGATACCGCCGCCGGCCAATATTTCCAGATGGCGCGTGATTATCGCAAAATCGTTACGGAAGTAGGTCTGGACCATAAAGAAGAATACGCCGATAAATTTAAACAAGTGGAGGAAATTATCAAAGATATCTTTGGCCCACGACCCGGTGAATCCACTATTCTTATGGCCAGCGAACAATTTGGCATGACTCGCTGGGATCGCACCCTGTTTCACCTTAACCGTCTTTTATGGGTGGAGGAATGGGTCGAGAAGAAACCCGGTGAGCCGCTGGTTAAGGTGCAACGGCCGCGGGTCGAACAGTTTGCCGGTACGGAAATGGTCAAAGTATTTGACTTGATGGAAGATAATCTCCAAGCCATGCAGCACCCGAAGTTGACGATTTATTGGCAGTATTTTTTTGACGGCGACAAAACCACGGGGCACTTTTTCGGCGGCGTCGGCCCGGAAATTCTCGGCACTCTGTTACTGACCATTTTATCCATGCTGTTTGCTTTTCCCCTGGGCGTCATTAGTGCCGCATATCTTATCGAATGTGCCGGCGATAATCTGGTTATACGCATCATCCGCACCTGCATCAATACGCTGGCGGGTGTGCCCAGTATCGTGTTTGGCCTGTTTGGTCTGGCTTTTTGGGTTCCGATGATCTCTACAATATCGGGGAATCCGGCCGGTTCCAGCATTATGGCGGGTTCGTTAACCCTGGCTATGTTGATTCTTCCCATTATTATAAGAGCCAGCGAAGAGGCGATCCGTTCAGTGCCGCATACCTACAAAGAAGCATCTCTATCGCTGGGCGCCAGCAAACTGCGAACGTTTGTCACCGTGCAGTTTCCGGCAGCTTTGCCGGGTATTCTTACCGGTGTAATCCTCAGCATGAGCCGGGCCGCCGGAGAAACCGCCCCCATCCTCTTTACCGCCGCTGTTGCCGTAGGCGGTGTGCCGGATTCTTTATTTCACGGGGGAACTCTGGCTCTGCCTTACTCGGCCTATAATCTGGCCGTTGGCGATGTGACGGGAGCACGTGTGCCGCATAACCAGTTTGGCATGGTGATGACCCTGGTGCTGCTGGTGCTGCTGCTGAATATCGTGGCGATTGTTATCCGTTCTCGAGTGTCTAAAAAACTGCTGGGACACTAAATGAACATTGATCCAGAGATAAATCCGGAAGAAACCGATATGACGCAAACGCAGATCCCTCAACTTGCAAAAAATAATTCAAGCGTTAGACTTGCTCAAATGCAGATGTTTTCAGCAGACAGTTACGCCACTCTTGTCGCCGCCGAACCGGCGATTATTACCTCGCACAATTTCTCCCTATTCTATGGCGACAAAGCAGGCGTCAAAGACGTAACTATGGACATCTATCCTCGTTCCGTCACGGCCATTATTGGACCGAGTGGTTGTGGCAAAAGCACTTTTCTTCGCAGCATTAATCGCATGAATGATCTCATCCCCCACACTCGTGCCGAAGGGGGACTAATGGTTAATGGCATAAACGTCTATGACAAACAGATCAATCTGGTCAACCTGCGTCAACAGGTGGGCATGGTTTTCCAAAAACCCAATCCGTTCCCTAAAAGCATCTATGATAATATCGCCTATGGTCCGCGTCTGCAAAGCGTTAAACGTCGTAGTGATCTCGATAATATGGTGGAACAATGCCTCCGTAGTGCGGCTCTGTGGGATGAAGTGAAAGATGACCTGAAAAAATCAGCCCTGGCGCTTTCCGGCGGCCAGCAGCAGCGGCTCTGCATCGCCCGGGCGCTGGCGACCAAACCCAAGGTGCTTCTTATGGATGAACCTTGTTCGGCTCTTGATCCTGTTGCTACCGGCCGTATCGAAGAACTGATGACCCAGCTTAAAGACACCTATACCATTGTCATTGTCACCCACAACATGCAACAGGCCGCCCGTGTCAGTGAACGTACGGCCTTTTTCTGCCTGGGTGAATTGATAGAATACGATTTAACGCGGACAATTTTCACCAATCCCTCAATAAAACAAACTGAGGATTATGTAACCGGCCGCTTCGGCTAAGAAAACAGGTTTAGCTATTATGTCGGAACTCCAAAAACGTCTTGATAAACTGATATTGCGAATGGATCACATGGGCCTGCGCGTCGAACAATCCGTCAATGACGCCCTGCAGGCATTGCGTGATAACGATGTCGAAGCAGGTCATGCCATCGCCTTGAATGACAATATCATTGATCGCGAAGAGGTGGAAATTGAACAGGAGTGTATTCGCCTGCTGGCCTTGTATCAACCCGCGGCGATTGACCTGCGCACGATTTGTATGATAATCAAAGTCAATAACGACCTGGAACGCATCGCCGACAAGGCCTGTAGCATCGCCCGCCGCATCAAGCATTTCAATGTACAAAACATCCATTTTAACAACTATCCTGAACTGGTAAAAATGGCTGATCACGTCGTGGATGTCTTGCGAAAAACCATCACTATGCTGCGCGACGCTGACCCCAACTTCGCCCGCGGCATCATCGAATTCGACAAACATATCGACCAGTGTTACAAACAATTCGTGCGTAAAATCGTCGAGCGTGAAGATCAACGCATTGGCGGTGCGGAAGTCGCCCTCACGCTGAGCCTTATGGCTCGCGCCCTCGAACGCATCGGCGACCTGTGCACCAACATCGCTGAAGATATTATTTTCCTCAAAACCGGCGACATCATCCGCCATTATCATCCCGAAAATACCAGTAGTGAAGGCTCTGAGGGTGAAATGTCAGACTGATTTACGCGATTTGTGAAAACCCACACGACTTTCCAAAAAAACGGTAGTATCTCAAACGAATTCTCCCGCCACATCACCTCAAGTTATTGAATATAGCCTCTTACCCGGTTTTGTGCTTGACCATCTGCTCTGATGTTTTTACGATAGCCGGGTTTTCACGATTAATACAGGAATTCGTTGAAAGGAAGTCAACACGCTATGGCCAAGAATAAGAAGAAGAAAGATAAAAAAGCGAAAACCGCCCAAAGGGTGTACTTTTTCGGCAACGGCAAGGCCCAGGGCAAAGCGGGCATGAAGGAACTGCTGGGCGGCAAAGGCGCCAACCTGGCGGAAATGACCAACCTCGGCGTTCCCGTCCCACCCGGTTTCACCATCACCACCGAAACCTGTGCCGACTACTACACCTCCGGCGGCAAATGGCCCAAACACCTTAAGGAAGAAGTGGCCCAGAACATCGCCAAGCTGGAAAAGGCCATGGACGCCGAGTTCGGCAATCCCAACAAACCCCTACTGGTTTCGGTCCGTTCCGGTGCGGCCGTCTCCATGCCCGGCATGATGGACACCGTCCTGAACCTGGGCCTCAACGACGCCGTCTGTGAGGGTCTCATCGCCAGGACCGGCAACGCCCGCTGGGTCTATGACTCCTTCCGACGGTTCATTGACATGTTCGGTGATGTGGTTATGGGCTGCGACCATGAACACTTCGAGCACGTCATCGACGCGGCCAAGAAAAAGGCCGGCGTCAGACTCGATAACGAACTAAACGCCGATCAGCTTAAAGCCGTATGTGCCGAATATGAAAAGGTTTACAAAAAGCATGTCGGTGAACCCTTCCCCCAAAATCCCCGTGTGCAGCTCGAATACTCAATTAATGCCGTCTTCGGCTCCTGGAACAGTGCCCGGGCTATTAAATACCGGCAATTGAACGAGATTAAGGGCCTGCTCGGTACCGCCGTCAACGTCCAGGCGATGGTATTCGGCAATATGGGCGACGATTGCGGTACGGGCGTATGCTTTACCCGCAATCCCTCCACCGGCACTAAGGAATTCTACGGTGAGTATCTGATTAACGCCCAGGGAGAAGACGTCGTTGCCGGCATTCGCACGCCCGAACCCATGATTAATCTCAAAGCCTACTCCGGCCGTCTCTATAAAGAACTCACCGGCCTGATGACCTACCTGGAAAAGCACTATAAAGAGATGCAGGACATCGAATTCACCATCCAGCAGGGCAAACTCTATATCCTCCAGACACGCACGGGTAAACGCACCGCTACCGCCGCCGTCAAAATCGCCGTCGATATGCTCAAAGAGAAACTCATCGACAAGAAAATCGCCATCAGCCGCGTCACACCCGCCCAACTGGATCAATTGCTTCACCCGAGTTTTAAATCCGGAGTCAAACGCGATGTTATCGCCAAGGGCCTACCGGCCAGTCCCGGCGCAGCCGTCGGCCAGGTGGCCTATGACGCCGAAACCGCTGAAAAGTGGAAGGAAGAAGGCAAGAAAATCATCCTGGTTCGTATTGAGACCAGCCCGGAAGACATCGGCGGTATGGCCGCCGCCCAGGGCGTCCTTACGGCCCGCGGTGGTATGACCAGCCACGCCGCCGTGGTCGCCCGCGGGATGGGCTGCTGCTGCGTAGCGGGCGTGGGCGCTCTGGAAATCGACTACGCCAAAAAGCAGATGAAGGTCGGCGCCCTCACCATCAAGGAAGGCGACTGGCTCAGCCTCGACGGCACCAGCGGCGAGGTTATCAACGGCCGGCTTGAAACCGTCGATCCGGAAATGTCCGGCGACTTCGGCAAGTTCATGTCCTGGTGCGATGAAGTTCGCATCCTGGGCGTCCGCACCAACGCCGACACGCCCGAAGACGCCGAGCGAGCACGTAACTTCGGCGCCCAAGGCATCGGTCTGTGTCGGACGGAACATATGTTCTTTGAAGGCGAGCGTATCTGGGCCGTGCGGCAGATGATTCTGGCCGCGGATGACTACCAGAAACTCAGCGATCAGATCGACGCCTTAACCGGCCAGGGTGAACTCGACGCCAAGGGCCAGAAGGAATTGGCCAAACTTCAGAAAGCTTTCGCTGATCCCAAGGCCAAATTCGAAGGCGCTCTGGCGACGCTGCTTCCTTATCAGCGGGACGACTTCGTGGGCATCTTCACGGCGATGGCCGGCCTGCCCGTGACCATCCGTCTGCTCGATCCGCCGCTGCATGAATTCCTGCCGCAGGACGCCAAGAGCCAGGCCGAAATGGCCCGCCGCCTGGGCGTCACTCCGTCCAAGGTCAAGACCAAGGTCGAGGAACTTCACGAGTTCAACCCCATGCTCGGTCATCGCGGCTGCCGCCTGACGATCACCTATCCGGCCCTGGCCCGTATGCAGACCCGCGCCATTATTGAAGCCGCCCTGCAGGTGACCGCCAAGGGCAAGAAGGTCCACCCCGAAATCATGATTCCGCTGGTCGGGACGGTGCGGGAACTGGACTTCGTCAAGGCCCACGTCGAGGCGGAAATCGCCGCGGTTTTCAAGGAAAAGGGCAAGAAAGTCGGCTACATGATCGGCACGATGATCGAAGTGCCTCGCGCTGCAGTTACCGCCGACCAGATCGCTCGGTCGGCCGAGTTCTTCAGCTTCGGCACCAACGACCTGACGCAGATGGGCTGCGGCTTCAGCCGCGACGATGCGGGCAAGTTCCTGGCCGACTACGTCAAGAAAGGCATCTTCGACGCCGATCCGTTCCAGAGCCTCGATACCGAAGGCGTGGGCCGATTGGTCGAACTGGGTATTACCCTCGGCCGCAAAACGCGCCAGAACCTTAAGGTCGGCATCTGCGGCGAGCACGGGGGCGATCCCGCCAGTATCGCCTTCTGCCACAAGGTCGGCATGAACTACGTGAGCTGCTCACCCTTCCGCGTGCCCATCGCCCGCCTGGCGGCCGCCCGCGCGGCGCTGGCGGAGGGTAAAGCCAAAAAAGCCAAAAAGAAATGAAGGCCATAGGCCTTAATACATAGCCCGCGATGATAATCGCGGATCGGACGCCAAACACATCCCCATACAGCCAACCCTATACCCCCCGATTTCTTGTCGGGGGTTTTTTATAATAAACCGATAATGAAAACGGCGTCAATGTCGCCGGCGATACACATATTCCGGCAATAGCCGGCCCAAAACCCTGCACGTAGGAAATTTTTAGTCGACAGGTTTTTCCGGCCGACCGAGTTGACGGCGAAAGGCGTTATCCTTTTTGATTTCTTCCTGAAAATATTCTTCCTCCATTTTTTTAACATGGCAGTCAAGATAAAGTACATTCCGTACGTCACGGTTATGGTTCTCGGCTTTATCATACGCCAGGATCATATACCCCGGATCGTTCATGGTCAGGTCCGCTCCCCGGTATATATAGGAAATGCCCGAAGGGAAGTACGCGAAGATGCTTTCTTCTTTATCCAATGGCCAGATTTGCCCCATGGCCGCCAGTTCATCCTTCACGCCGGTGACAGGCTCTTCCATCTCGGCGCTGGGACAAATCAGCATGTGGGGCACAATATCTTCTGTCGCCATCAGTGTCTGCAAATCAGGCGGGCAGGCTCCGCCAAAATCATTCTGATACAAGGCAATCGCTTTGCCAATCCCGTTCAGTTGTGCACCACACGCCACTTGTTTGGCTAATTCTCTCGCCCGCCCCAACGCCGGCATGAGAATGCTGATGGGAATTACTAACATGAAAAAAACAGATAAAACGATCCCGGCTATCGCCATTCCCTTGCCTTTTAATCTTTGCGCATTGCCGCTGATTTGCACCAGGGCGATAATGCCCAGAACCAATCCCACCAGAGCGCATAAGGGAATGAGACCCAAAATTCCCAGTATTAGTGATGCAACCGCCATTCCTGACGTTTTCTTCACCATAACCTGTGCTTGATTCATATTCTGTTGTTCGTTCATTTGCATACCCATTTCCTTTCGTTTTGGCGGCCTTGGTTACTCATTTTCATACATCTATTGGACTTCGATCTCCACTTTTCCTTGCTGACGGCGTATTTCGTTATCTTTATCAATCAATTCCAACAATTCTTTCTCTTCCATCTTTTTCACATGGCTGTCCAAAAAAAGCACATTCCGCCGTCCATCGGGATGGTTCCCGGCCTTGTCGTACGCCACAATCATATCCGCCGGATCATTCATGGTCAGGTCCGCTCCCCGGTACGCAAAGGAAATCCCCTCCGGAAAATATACCCACATAACACCCTGATTATCCAAAGACCAAACCTGCCCCCGGGCCTCTAGTTCTTCCTTTGCACCCGTGACAGGCTCCGCAATTTCTATGCTAGGACAAATAAACATGTCTGGAACAAGATCCTCCGTCGCCATCAGCGTTTGTAGATCCGGCGGACACGCGCCGCCAAAGTCGTTTTGATACAAGGCAATCGCTTTGCCAATCCCGTTAAGCTGCGTGGCACATTTTACCTGATTGGCCAATTCCCGCGCCCGTCCCATCGCCGGAATAAACATCGTAATTGCGGAAATAAATAATGAAAATAGCACTAACGCCGCTAATGACACACACATCCCGGCAATCGCCAGCCCCTGACCCTGCAATCGTTGAGGATGCCTGATGATTTGAATCAGGGCCGCAACGCCCAGGATTAGCCCAATCAGCGCTAGCGGCCCCAGAAGGATGCCAATGATTCCCAGCACCAGCGAAGCAACCGCCAAACCCGATGTTTTCTTCTCAATATACTGATTTCCTGTTTCACGATTCATTTCATTCTGAATTTCCGGTTGCATAAGTTATCCTTTTTTCTGAGTCTTCCAAATATGTTCTCGCGACAAACGGCGACAAAAGAAGATCCCGCCGAAAGCGGGTTAAATCCGCCAAAATACGGTTTTACCCTATGCAAAATCGGGGATTATGTCAAGAGCTATCTTTTGGAGTTTTTAGAACGCCGCCAATATTGTCATTCATACCTTTGTTCTCCGCGATTTTCGCGTCTTCTGAGGGAAGATTTTGTCCCCTTGTTTTTTCCCGCCTGTTCCGGTAATATAAAATGAGCGTTTGGTGGCGGCCGTATAACGCTAAAACCTTAATGACGTGTGTTTTATAAAATTTGTGTAATCTGTGAAATTTGTGGTTAAACCTATTCGTATAAAGTCGCGTTCATTCATCGTCCTGAATCTATTGGTGTTGGTTTTAGTTCTGGCTGTTCTAATCGGCGCCGGCGGGGGAACAAAACCAGACGAAATCGTACTGGACAAAACCCAGCCGCGCCCCGTCTCCGCGCCGCCTTCACCGCCGGAGGATGCCTTTGCCGTCTTTATTACCGGCAACTGGATGGGCCGGATGGAGCCTTGCGGCTGTTCCGATATGCAATTGGGCGGCATCGACCGCCGCACGCATTTACTCAAGGCCGTGCCCGATAACCGCCGCCTGCTTTTGGAAGCCGGCCCGGTGCTCGCCAAACAGAACCGTCAACAGCAGTTGAAGCTTGAGGCGTTTCTTTTCAGCCTTAAATACCTGGGCTATGACGCCGTTGGGCTGACGCCTTATGAAATTGATGTTACGCGTAATCAGTTGAATATGGCCGCCGATAAGCGACCGCCGCTGGTTGTCACTAACATGGATGAATCCAACCGTCGGACTTATCGGGCAGTTGATGTAGTGAAAAAAAATATGTGTGTCAACGGCCGAACGCTTGAAGCGGTTGTTCTGGCCGTAGCTCAGCCGGAAGAAAGTGGAATATCCGCCGCCATGCCCCTGGAGCCGCCTTTTGGCGCGATTGAGAAGATGGTTAAGGAATACGGTACGGAAGAAGATGGCCGACGCAAGCTGGTTATTGCCATGCTTTCCGCCTTTAACTCCGAGTTGACCGCCAAACTCAGCGAAATAAAAGAAGTGGATATTGTTGTCACGGTGGGCACGGCTGATGAGCCGGAATGGTGCAACGAAAAAACGCCGCAAGAACGTCCCATGCTGGTCACAGCGGGAAAAATGGGCAAATACATACTGCGGCTGGATGTGCAGTTGCCCGAAGATAACGGCCCGAAGAAAATCACTTTTCACCGTGTTCCCGTCGAGGATGAATTTCGCCAAGATCCAAATATTGTAAAACTTCTCGATGATTATCAGTTTCAGGTCGAATTGGAGGACATGATAAACAATCCCCAGGCCAACCCTCGTTTGGCCTTGGATGATGACAATACTTTTGTCGGCAATGCGACCTGCGGTGTGCAGTGCCATGACCATGAGGATATTTTTGAGCGTTGGAGTGAATTCAAACATGCTAAAGCTATTGAGACGCTCGAAGAAGTGAATCGCCAGTTTGATCCCGAATGCGTCGTGTGCCATGTCATCGGCATGGAATACGAGGGCGGATATCAGTCGATGGAGAAGACACCCGATTTGGCCGATGTAGGCTGCGAAATGTGCCACGGCCCCGGTAAAAAACACTGCGATGAGCCGGAAGCGCCTTACAAAGTGCAGTTCACCACTTGCGAAAAGTGCCACGACCACGAAAACAGCCCCAACTTTGACATCCAGTGTGAGCAATATTTTGAAAAAATAAAGCACTGGGAAGGCGGCCTGAAGTACTGGCGCACACCTTGTCCAGGTGTCCAACGAGAACCCGAAAACCAATCAAAATAGTGGGGATTTAACTAAAAAATCAAAGGAGCCATGGATGGCGGATAAAACAGTAAAAGGCAATCGTCCGATAATTACAGCCTTTTTCGTTAACTTGCCGATAATAAAGGAAATAGATTCATGGGAACCGTACGGAATCAGGTGTGTCTAACTAGTGGAATCTGATTAAACAGGATATCGGGAGAAAAGGTCACGAGGCGACAAGCTGGATTATATGTAAGTCTTTGTTATCATGGAAGTTAAATTCGAAATCAAGACCCCTCAGCAGCTTCGTCGTCTTTGGTGTGTCGATGTGGCCCTGGGAGCCATAGCGGCAATCGTTTTGTTATTGGCCATAGCCAGCGCCTTCGGGGCTTTTGTTCCACGTGGAACATTTTCCGAGGGCCGCGAGAAGCGAGGGGCCGACGAGGACGCAACTCTGGCGATGGCCGATTCCCCCTTAGTCACGGAGGCAAAGGCCTATACCGCAAGATGGCTTACACCGCCGCCGCCTCCGCCGCCACCAACAAAACCTACTACAAGACGGGAGCAAACTCCTCCACCACCTCCACCGAAACCAGTGATACCAGAGCCGGAACCAGTGACGCCGCCTCCACCGCAACCTCCGCCACCAAAAAAGGAGCCGCCTCCGCCACCGCCATCATTTTCGTTGGTGGCGACGATTGTGGCGGGGAATGGGTATGGCTGGGCATGGGTTCAAAAGCCCGGTAAGCCCGCTAGTGAATTGGTATATACGGGAGATGATTTGGATGGTTATACGGTCACGAATATCGAAGAAGGCAAGATGACGGTGTACATCAAGGGGCAAGAAAAATGGCATGAATATAACCTGGAAGTGCCCAAGCCGAAGCCGGGCGCTCCGGTAGTCGCATCCTCGCCTCCGCCAACCGTTGCCGGCAGGCCGACACCCGCACCCACACCCACACCGCCTGCGTCAAGACGGACGCCGCCTTCAAGACCGCCGATAACGAGGCCATCAAGGACAATACCCGATCGTCAACCTCAAAAGGAAAAGTAAAATTGATTATGGTTCCGGCTTATATGGAAAAGAGGCAGAATAAGAGAACGCGGGCAATAAATACAGCACCGTGTATTACGGGAGCAGCAGACACCATTGATATTTAGAGGAACAACGCAGGAATTTGAAGCGAAAAGTAGCGGTTTCCAAGGGGCCGCCGGGGCGACGGCGATAGCTGACGGGAATCGCCGTCCAGGTAATTTGTCTATCTTCACTGAATCGAAGTGTTATGAATTGGGCGTTCCATTTTTCGATGACGGTAGTTCCGATGGCGTTACCGAGAAAAATTTCCGCAACGTAGCGGCCGGTGCGGTCATCGTCAGGGAGCAAAAACCCCCGAAGTGTCCGATAGTCTCGAAGGGAAAGGGCCAGCAGGACGTTATCCGTGAGGTTTCTTACGGTGAGGACATCGTCGGCCTGGCGGGAGGAAAGCCGGTCGGGCGAGAGGATGGCGGGTTTCCGGGATTCAGTGCAGCCGGTTATGGCCCAAAAGAGGGGGCATATTACGATAAGAATCGCAAAAAGCGATAAATATTTTATGGAGCATTTGAGCAAATGAGCCAGCATGCAAAGTATCATAAGAGCACGACGGTGGAGTCCGCAAGGATTTGTTGGGCGAGTGGAATGATTTTTTCGATGGAGCGCAGCCGCCGGGTGATGGGGTGGTTGTGCGGATTGATGGCGGTTGTGCTATGTACGGGGATAGTGAAAGCTCAAGAAAACGTTGGGCCGGAGCCGCCCGCGACTGATTCGCCGGCAACCGAGCAACAGGAAGCACCTGTGGAAGAGCCGGCCGCTTCTGTTGATCAGGATCGCATAGCGGAGATCGTGGAAGAACTGGCGGCGGAAACGGGTAAGGAAAATCCCGATAAGGCCAAAATCGAAGCCTTGCAGAAGGAGTTAGATAGTCTGTTGGAGAAACAGGTGTTAGCAGAGGCTGAACTGCCGGAAGAGCCGGTGGTTTCAAAAGAACAGGCGGCTTTGGAAAACCGTTTGTTTGCTTTGATGGCGGAGTGGGGTGAAGAAAGTGCAAAAGATCCGGAAAGCGAAAAAACCAAGGCGTTAACAAAAGAAATAGAAGAAATCAGCAAGCAGATAGAGGCTTTGGTTATGGCCGAAGCTTCGAAAGAGACTCCGGAGGTCGTTACACCTCCCGTAAAGGAAGAGCCGGTTCGTTCTGCGCCAAGTCGGACGCCTCCGTTTTCAGGGCCACAGGCCCCGCCACCGCCGTCACCCGGCGTGCAGCCTGTAGAACCAGAAACGAAGGAACCGGCAACCGAGCCGAAAGAAACAGAAAAATCCGAAAAGCCGGAGATAAAGACCGCCGCGCCGCCCGGGCCGGATGATGTGATAAAGTTGACGCTGCGGGATAATATGATCGATATCAATTATTTGCTGGAACTCATTGGCAAGGAAATGGGTTTTATCTTCCTGTACGATGCGATTCCGCCCGCCACGAATGTCAGGATACAGCAATATGGCGACCTTCACCGGAGGGATTTGCTGCCGTTATTGGAATCGCTGCTGCGATTCAACGGATTTAGCATGGTGCGGGAGGATCCGTTTATTCGTATTGTGCAAATTGGTCAAGCGGTCAAAACAACGGAAATTAAAATAGATTATGGCGGTGAAGAGAAGTCGCTGGAACCGGGCGATATGGTAGTGGTGCAGATTTTTGAATTGCAGCATGTTCCTCTGTCTCAGATACAAAATATATTAGCGAATTTTACCACGGCCCAGGGGGTTATTCTGCCGGTTCCCACGAATCCGAATATGATGATTATCACGGAATACGCCAGGCGGATGCCGCGATTGCTGGAATTGATTGATTTACTGGATCAGCCCGGACCGCCGCGTCGGCTGGAAGTAACCGAGGTGACGTATATTGTAGCGGCGGACGCCGCAACGCAGTTACAAAATCTGATCCGAGATTTGGGCGAATACACCGCAACTGTATCCAAAGCACCGGTGCCGAGTCGTCGGCAAATCGGCCGGCCAACCACACGTACCGGACCACGTCCGCCGACACCGCAACCACAGCCTGAGCAGGCGCAGGTGACGCCGGAGGCTGCCGGGCCAGTTATACATGTGGATGAACGGACGAATCGATTGTTTATCATCGGCACCGATGAACAAATTGAGCAAACCAAGCAATTGCTGACGTTGTTGGATGTCAAGGTGAAGGATCCGGTACTCATACGAGCGTTTGTGATGAAGGAAGTAATGCCCAGTGATATCGGTCAGCAAATTATATCTTTGTTGGAAGCCATCGGCGAGGATGAGGAAGATCAGGTTATTCCGACATCCGAAGAAAAACCGTTGCCACAACCACAACGAACGCCGCGACCCGTCGGACGAAATCGTACAACGCAAACGCAACGATCCCTGATGCAGGCGGGAGAAGGCGGACCGTTTTTGCTGGGTGATGACCGCACCAATCGTTTGATTGTGGTGGGAAAAGAGTCGCAGATTGAAAAGATACAGGAATTGCTGGAATTGCTGGATGTGCCGGCGGCGATGATAACCGGGGCACACATTGTTGTTTATACTTTAAAGAACGTCGAAGCGGCTGAGGCGGAGGATATTCTCAACGCCCTGGAAGTTACGCGTTCCACCGAACGGCCCAACGCCCGCGAACGCGCACGTGGAATAGGACGGCCCGGTCAGCCGACAACGGGATCGGTGAGCGGACAGGTAATGACGGGTGAGGTGCAGGGGTTGCCGACCGAGGAGGATTTCGAAGTCAAGACGGCCATTCAGGAATCGACCAATCGGTTGTTCGTATTGGCGACCAACAAGCAGCATGAACAAATCGCCAATATCATTGAGAAGGTCGATATGGAGCCGCCCGATGATATGGGGGCGATTCAGGTGTATTTTCTGGAAAATCGCGATCCGGAAGAGGTGGCGAGTATGCTGGAATCACTGCTGGAGTCGGAACAGCGGGATGATAAAGGACAGGTTAATGTGCCGGGCAAGGAAGGGGCCCCGATTGTGGTATCCCTGCCGGAGATATACGCGGTGGCGGTGCGGGCGTCGGCCAAACAGCATGATAATATCCGCCGACTGGTGGAGATTCTGGACAAGCGTCTGCCGCAGGTGCTGGTGGAGGCGATTCTGGTGCAGGTGAATGCTGATGATGCGCTGGATTTAGGCGTGAGTTTACAAAATGCTTATGACACCAAGGCCGCGCGTTCCTCCACGCGCATGATATCAGGACTGTCACCGTTCGGTGTGGCCGGCTCCACCCTAAGCGTTCCCGGGGCGACCGGTGTGGTTGGGGGCAGTGGCGCAACGCTGGCGTTTTATACCGATGATTTGGTTTATGCATCCGTCGAGGCTTTAGAGACCGATGGCAAAGGCAAAGTGGTGTCGATGCCGCGAATTCTTGTTAATGATAACGAGGAAGGAAAGATCGACTCAAAACGTGAGGAACCAACAACCAAGACAACCGTACCGGCGGGATCGGATACGCCGATTATTGAGTTCGCCGGGTATGAAGACGCGGGCACAACGTTAACCATTACTCCCCATATCAGTGAAGGGGATTTTCTCAAATTGGAAATCACACTGAGCGTAAACAGTTTTTTGGGTGAAAGTTCCGGTAGCGTCCCGCCGCCAAAATCAACAAATGAAATATCGACCATGGTGACAGTCCCCAACAATACGACCATCGTTCTGGGCGGTTTGACTACGGAAACGACGGGCACGACCGTGAACAAGATTCCTTTATTGGGTGATATTCCATTTGCGGGGGCGCTGTTCCGCAATGTAAGTTATTCGCAAAACAAGAACGTGCTTTATGTATTTGTAAAGGCGAACATTATTCGCAGCGACAAAGGCGGTGAGACATCGTTCGAGGATTTGGACATATTATCGGAAAAACATCGGGAGAAACTCCGTAAACTGGAAAAAGGGTATGAGAATTTGCCGATTATTCCAGGCATACCGGCGGACAAAAAGGAGGATCGCAGCGTACTGGATGAAGATTATTAAAGAGAATAGAATACTGAATGCATCCGGCTTCGTCTTTGACTACGCCGAGACAGGGAAGCCGGAATAAAACACCGGAATCCGGCATTCGCGGATTGATAACGTGATGAGTGATTGATGAAAGAGAAATTATTGGAGATAGCGCGGCGGACGAAGGTAGTCGATGAAATCGCCTTAAAGGAATTTCTCGACCGGCAGGTGGAAGATGTGCGCCTGGATCAGGCGCTATTAAGCAAAAGTCTGTTTTCGGAAGAACAGGTGCTCAAACTTTTTGCGGCATACCTGGATGTGCCCTTTGTAGAGCAAATAAAAGTGGATGCGGTGCCGGAGGACTTCATCGCGAAGATTCCTGCATCGTATGCACAGCATCACAGCCTAATCGCCACGACGGCGGAGAACGGCTGCATCACGGTGGCGACCAGCCAGCCGTTGAGCATGTACCCATTGGATAACGTAGGCAAGATGCTGGGACGGGCGGTCAAGCCGGCGCTGGCGTGCCGGGCGGCGATTACGGACGCCATTAACGCCGCCTATGAACAACGTGTTGCCGTATTGGAGGAAGTGGCCGAGGAAATGGATGCACAGAACCTCGAAGGGTTGATCGGGGATGTGGCCAGTTCCGAGGATCTACTCGACGTGGTGAATCGCCCGCCGGTAATTCGGCTGGTGAATGATATTTTATTCCGTGCTTTGCAACTAAGGGCCAGTGATGTGCATGTGCATCCGTTCGAGGAAAAAGTCGTGGTGCGTTACCGCATCGACGGATTGCTCTATGACATGCTGTCACTGGACCAGCGGGTATTGCCGGTGGTGGTGTCGCGCATCAAGGTGATGGCGGGGATGGATATTGCGGAGCGGCGCATGCCGCAGGATGGACGCTGCAGCGTGCGTATCGGGCCTCGGGAAGTTGACTTGCGCGTTAGTACGGTGCCGACGGCTTACGGGGAGCGGACGGTGTTGCGTTTATTGGATAAGAGCACGGGAATTTATACGCTCAATGATCTGGGCATGAGCGATCTTGATCTCAAGCGGGTGGATAGCCAGTTGCACCGGCCGCACGGGGTGTTTTTCGTAACGGGGCCGACGGGCAGCGGCAAGACAACGACACTGTACGCCTTTTTGAAGCGGATTAATTCGGCGGAAAAGAACGTTATCACCATCGAAGATCCGATCGAGTATCAACTCGAAGGCATCAGTCAGATTCAAGTGGCGCATCGCAAGGGGATGACGTTCGTAACGGCGTTGCGGCACGTGTTGCGACAGGATCCGGACGTCATCATGGTCGGCGAAGTGCGAGACAACGAAACGGCCCGAATGGTGATTCAATCATCGCTGACGGGTCATTTGGTGTTTAGTACGGTGCATACCAATGACGCCGCGGGCGCCATTACGCGCATGCTGGACCTGGGAGTGGAACCGTATTTAGTGGCGTCATCAGTGATCGGTGTGCTGGCTCAGCGGTTGGTGCGGCGGTTGTGCCCGGAATGCAAGGAATGCGTGCCGGCGGATTCGGCGAAATTGCAGGAAATGGATATCCAGCATCGCGGTATGGAAACAATTTACATTCCCAAAGGGTGCGATAAATGTTTCAATACGGGCTATCGCGGCCGGACGGGTATTTATGAATTCATGGTGGTGGATGATCGTGTGCGGCAGTGCATTTATCAACGGGAGACGGCCGGCGCCATCAAAAAAGTCGCCCTGGAGGCGGGGATGACCACCCTGCGTATGGATGGAATGATTAAAGTGGAGCAGGGGCAAACAAGTCTGGAGGAGGTGCTGCGCGTGGCGCAGACGGATGAGAATTGAAGAAAAAGACAAAGAATTCAGGAGCCGGAATAAGAAATAAAACTCAGAGTACTCAATTGATAATTTATGCCGACGTTTGAATATATTGCGTTGGACGCCCAGGGGCGATCCACGAAGGGGAGTGTTACGGCGGAAAGTTCCGCCGCGGCGCGGCGAATGCTGCGCGGTCGGCAACTGCATGCGACGTCGATTAACGCCGTCAGCAGCCTGGCGCAGGCGGGCGGGATCGAGTTGTCACGGCTTTTCAAGGGGCGTCGTCGGCGGGGAATTCTGGAGTTTACGCGGCAGTTGCAGACCATGATCGGGGCGGAGGTGCAGTTGACCGAGGCGTTGGGGATTCTTATTGCCCAGACCGATGACAAGCGTTTTGCCCAGGTGTTGCAAAACATTCGTGATGCGGTGGTGTCGGGTGAGAGTTTCGCCGATGGGTTGCGGGAGTATCCCGGCTGGTTTGATTCCATTTACGTATCCATGATTCGCGTGGGTGAAGTGACGGGCAACCTGCATCGTTCCCTGGAATTGTTGAGCGCCTATATCGGCAAGCGCCAAAAGCTGGAAGCTCGCGTGAAATCCGCTTTGGCGTATCCGATATTTTTGGCGGCAATGTCGGTAGTGGTCATTATTGTTTTGATGACATTTATTGTCCCGCGCATTACAAACATGCTGGTGCAAAGCGGAAGACCGCTGCCGGGCATCACCGTTGCTTTAATGGGCGTCAGCCATTTTCTGCTTAATTACGGCTGGATTGTGTTGTTGGGGCTTATCGCGGGCATCGGAATGTTGCGGCGCAGTCTGCGGACGCGGACAGGCCGCATGGCGTTTGATCGCTTATTGCTGAAAATGCCGGTGATAGGTTCATTTTTAAAGCAAAGCGTGGTGGCGCGGTTCGCGACGACGCTGGCGGCATTGATTCGTTCGGGAATGCCGATGGCGGATGCTTTACAGGTGGTGGCCGATGTGACCGGCAACAGCATCTTGGCCCAGGCGATTCGTAATGCCCGCGAACGGATTATCGCCGGCGCCGATATCGCCACGCCGTTGCGGGAAAGCCACGTAGTCGGGCCGGCCGTGGCGCACATGATTTCCGTTGGCGAGCGAACCGGTGAACTCGAAAGCATGTTGCTGAATATAGCGGAGAGTCTGGAGGAAAATACCGATTTGGTGGCGCAGCGCATCAGTTCGTTGATAGAACCGGTGATTATCGTGGTGATGGCGGCAGTAGTCAGCATTATTATGCTGGGGACGCTGTTGCCGATTCTGCGTATATCTGATGTGGCAGGGATGTAGATGAATTGTTTATAAGAGACTGGAAGGAGTTGATTATGAATACGGATAAACAAAACAACGTCAGAAGAAGACCTTCCGCGGGTTTTACCTTGTTAGAGCTGATGGTGGTGATCTTGATCATCGGACTATTGGCGACGGTGGTTACCACGGAAGTTGTCAGTAAAATCGAGAAGGCTCGCGTTGTAAGAGCGAAAGCGGATATAAAACAATTTGAAGATGCGATTTTACAGTACAAGATTGACACCGGTCATTATCCGGAAAGCCTCTATGACTTGATTGAGCAACCGGCGGATGAGCCACGTTGGAATCCTGAAGGGTATTTGAATGTCAATAATATCCCGGCGGATCCATGGGGAGGGGAATATATTTATGTATATCCCGGAGAATACAGCAAGTTCGACATCATCAGTTACGGTCCGGATGAGCAGGAAGGCGGCGATGACGATATTTATAATTCCGATGTCGAGGCCGTCAGCAATGAAGGCGAGCCAACGACATAATTAGGATAGGGCAAATGAGTAACCGTCGTCACGGCCGTGAAGCATACACTCTGATAGAGGCGATGGCCGTTTTAACGTTAATGGCCCTGGTGGTGGGCTTATTGAGTGTGCCGGTGATTAGTCGCATTCGCCAAGCGCATTTTCTTGACGATGTGGATCGATTCGCACGGACGCTGCGGCGTACGGCCGAACAGGCGGTGCTGACCGGGCAGCCGTATACCATCGTTGTCGAAGTTGAGGATGGATATTATACGGTTTATCCCGGCAATGATGAGGACATTTACGATCCGGAAGAAAGCGAAACACTGATAGATGAGCAGATTCTGGATAAAAGTTATATCGTGGAAATCGAGACGGATGAAGGCGATCAGTCCTCGTTGAGTGAGCTTTTGCTCAAGGTCGGGCCGAGCGGTTGGCGGAGTACGGTGACGATGGCCTTGAAGGATTTGGATGATCGTGATTATTACATTCGTTGCGACCGAGAGACGCCGCGCGTGACAGTATCGATGGAACGGCAGGAAATCCCGGAACCCATGATGGACGTGGATATGACCACGCCGTTATAAAAAACGCGGTTTGGTATGAAACCTGGAATAACCGAAGACGGCATCATGAAGCGGGGGAGGCGTGCGGCGTATACCTTGATAGAGGTTATGACGACGCTGGTGATTATTTCCATCCTGTTCGGCGGCGTACTGGCGGCTTATGAGCGAGTATTGGATGCTTTTATTGATGCCGACATGCACGAGCGGGCGATGACCGTCGCCCAGCGGCAAATGGAGCGGCTGATCGCTAGTAGGCAGGAGCCTAACAGTGTGGACTTGATGGGCGTGGATGAACTTGACCCGGATTTTGAGTGGGAAATGACGCTCAAACGCGAGCCGTTGCCCGGGGCGAAGCCGCCGGTGAGTTTGCCGCAAACGGTGATTGTGGCGACGGTAACGGTGACGCAGGTTAACCAGCGGGATTTGGCTTATGAGGATGAGGAGGAAGTGAATACAGAAGGAGTGGAAACGAAGAAAGTTGAACTGGTGCGATATTTTCCGTGGCTAACGCCGCGGCTGGGCGAAACCATCGCGGTGCCGTTGGGGCCGGAGGTGTTTGAAGAACCGGCCTGGTTGATAGAATTGCGCCAGGAATTGGGCCGTGAGCCGACGTTGGACGAAATTATCCGCAAGCTTGGCTTGCCGATGCCCGAAGAACTGGAAGAAATGGAAAGTGAAATTCCTGAAGAAAGTGATGAAAAGGAACCGTTACAACCTGACTAATGCACCATCAACGAGGCGTTTTCTTGGTGTAACGTTGTTGGAATTGCTGGTGACGCTGCTGATTGTCGCCATGATTCTAACGGCGGTGGTGGGCATTCTCAGCCAGGTGCGCGGGCAAATGTCGCGGCTTGACCTGCGTTTGAGTCGGCGGGCGGCGCTGCAGCATAGTTTTGACCGGATGTTGAGTGATATTGTGTCCTCCAGCGAGCATCAGGCTCAGTTGCAGGTGGAGACGGCTTCTTTTGGTGAATTGGCGACCAGCCATTTGATTATCGGTGATGCGGAAAAGAGCAATGAAAACCAGGCCTATCATCGTATTGACTGGGTGGCGGCGCCCCGACTGGAGGAGGAAGACTTGGTGCTGTTTCGGAGGGAAATACGCATTTCTGATGAAGATGACGCTGTTTTTGTGCCTTTTTGTGATAATTTATATTCGTTTGAAGTGGATTTGATGGACACTTCCGGGGAGGCACTGGATGATCCGAACTCTCCCTATGCCATGCTGGAGGTGCGGGCGGGTTTGTTCACCGATGATGACCGATCGGCGGAAAGAGTGACGATGTTCAGCCGGACGTTTTGCTTAAACCGTTTTCAATATGATCCTCCGGATAAATAATGCAACAAGACCTTGACATGCGATTTGTTCGGCGCCATAACCGTTCCGGCGGTGTGACGCTGCTGTTGACGCTGATGATTCTCGTCGTTCTGGCGACGGTCGTGGTTCAGTTTCAGGCGGACACCATGCTGCATTTGCGTACGGCGGGTTATCGTCAGCAACGTCTGGAGTGTCAGTATGCGGCGGAATCGGGTGTGATTCTGGGTTCGGCGATTATCAAGCAAAAGTTTTTCGAAGGCAGCCAGGAACGCGCCTTGAACCTGCAATCATCCGCGGTTGATCCGAATGCATTATTATCGGAATTAACCGAAGATCCGAATGCTTTGCCGGAGACGGATGAGTTACTGTTGGAGCAAGCATCATCGCGGCCGAATTTTATGATTGACCGCAAGGAATTTAAAATTGGTCGGGCCGATGTTGTGGTGGAAATCCATGATGAAAACGCCAAATTTCCGATGGTCTGGTTTTTGTCCACCCCCTATCAGGGGGGGCGTCAGGTTCGTAAATTGGATGATTCGCTGGATATCTGGTCGGAGGCTGTTGGCGCTAATTATGAGCAATCCTCGCAGGCGCAAAAGTTGCTGGGAAGCCTGGCGGGAAAAGTTAATGTGCCTCGACCAATGATTATTATTGACTTGTCGAGTAGGGATGAAGATATTCAATCGTCCGGCGATCGTCGAACGCCCGCCAGGAGGCGCTCCACTCGCCGGCGCATGACTTATTCACAACGACTGGAAGAGGCCAAAAAACGTCATGAAGCCATGGGTGTTTTTGCGGATTTATGGTGTAAGGAAATGTCAGCCAACGAGGATTATGAGGATTTACGTCGTCCCTGCGACGATGATGAATATACTCTCAGTAATTACCTGAGTATTTGGGGCGCTGACGCGGTGAATATTAATACGGCTTCGGAAGAGTTGATTTATAGCGTATTCGAGCCGTTCGGTGTGACAAAGGAGATGGCCCGCGGCATCGTGGAGCGCCGACGGGAAAAACCTTTCACCAATACCGGTGAAATCACTCAGGCGTTGCAACTTGGCAATCGTAACCTGAGCATCGATTTGAGCCGTTTGTTTGTTACGGAGGCGGATACCTATTCACTGCATGTTACGGCCACGCTGGGACGGGCGCAAGCCCGGATGCAGGGCGGTCTTTTTAAACACCGGGGACGTATGTATAATTTATCGGTTATTGCAGGAGACGGCTAACGTGGCGAAACGGGCGTGTGCAGGGATTGTTTTGACGTCAACACAGGTGACGGCGGCCGTGGTCGAATCTGTGGGGGATGCGGCCGAATTGCGGTTCACTTTGTCAGAGAAGCGCAGCGAGGCAACGTCGGATGCCTCGTCAGCGATAGCATGGCGGTCGGCGCTGGAACGCCTGGCTGATGAAGTTAAAGCGACGTGCGGCCGATTACCCTCCGCGGTGCTGGCGCTGCCGGCGCAAATGTATTTCAGTTTGGTGCATCATTCTGAATTTACGGATTTCGGGCGCATTAACGCCACGTTGCGTTTTGATGTGGAGGACAGTTACTGTTTTGATGCCGAAACGGCGGTGTTTTGTTTTGATCAGTTAAATGCCACGGATAAAGGTTCTGACCTGCTGGTTCATGCCGTAATGCGAGACCGCCTGGAGCCGTTGTTGGATGAATTGTATCAGGTCGGATTGGACGCCCTTGCTGTTGTGCCGGATATTGACGCCTGGCGGGAATACCTGGTGCGGAAGCTGTTGCCGAAGGGGGAGGGGCTTTCTCTGGTGCTTGCCTCACATGAAAATATTGTATATGTGTTGGCGCTGGATCATATCGGCCAAATGCGTTTGGGGCGAACACTGCTGGTGGGAGCGACTGAGAATCCCGCGGCGATTTTAGAGAAGGAATTGCCGCGGATGATAACGGCCCTGTCGGAGGAACAGCAACCTCGTCGTTTGTTATATTGCGGAGACAGATTGTCCGCCGCGGATATGAATCGATTGGCGAAGACGATCAATATTTCAGCGACATCGCTGGGAAATATCAATTGGCCTCAGGCAATCGCGGCCGGCGCCGCCATGGCGTGGCTCCATCGGGATGATTTGACTGATTTTCGTGCTGATCGGCTGCCGCCTAAGTCGCTGGTGAAGGGACAAAGCAAGGCATTGATGGCTCTGGCCGGCGTTGCGGCGATATTGTTTTTCGCGTTGGCGCTGTTGTTTACTTTTCATACGGCCGCTTGCCGAAAGCAAAGCAGCAAGGACCTGGCGTTGATGGGGAAAACCTGGACAACCGTTTATGGTGACCGTAGAGTGCCCGGGTCCGCCGCGGAAATTGCCAGACAATTATCAAAAGCTCTAAAGGCAATTATCAATGAGAGTGATAAACGCGGTGAAAGGAAGGCGCAACAGGCTTCAGCGGTATGTTTGACCTTCATGCTGCGGAATATCAATCGGTTGCCGGATAAATTCGATTTACGGATTGATTCCCTGCGAATAAGCGGAGAAAATATCTTTTTCTCCGGTTCGGTGCCGGCCATGAAGGATTGCGATTTATTACAAACGTTGTTTAATGAGGATCAGTCGGGATTGGTTGTCGATCGTATATCGTTTAAGACCAGCACGGGCGACAAAACCTCCCCCGGCAGCCGCATCAGTTTTGATATGCGTCTGGTTTTAAAAACCACTGATGAACGGGAGACGAGAAAAAGATGAATTGGGATATCATTCGAACTCCGCGATTTTGGGCGGTGGTGCTGCCGCCGCTTCTGGCGCTATGGGCTGGCTCTTCGCTGTTTAAAATGCTTGACGCCCGCAAGGAAATACAACAAACCGCCGGCTATCTTGCCGACGTGGAACATACGTCTAAACTTCTTTTATCCGCCCGTCAGGAAGGTATGGGAGGGAGAAATGGAACGGTGAAAACGGTATTTACACCGGTCACCAGCGCTCTGGAATCGGCGCGTAAGGCCGGCATTCCCGAAGCGAGGGTATCGCGTGGGGAAAGCTCCCTGTCATCGCAGTCGAAGGATGGAAAAACACAAAACCGTGAAAATTATAATCTGGCGGGCGTGCGTTTGATGCAACTGGTGACGTTTATCGACCATATTGAAAATGATTACGCGGATGTCAATTGCACCCAGATAAACCTGACGCCAATTCCCGGTGGCCTGGATAACTGGGATGTTAGTATAGAATTACGTTACCTGGGACAATAGACGGAGGGATAAAAGGGGGATTTTTTGCTTGCAAAAGCCGGCGAGTTGGATATGGTGAACATATCTAACTTGTGCTGTAATAAGGATATAAGGAGGCCACGGAATGGCCGAAACCATTAACGTTTTTCCCCGCCAACTCGGCTTTGCTTTTGACGCCGAGGAGCAGTCAGATACCCCCATGGCCCAAAGCAAGAAAACAAAAAAAAACACTCCCAAAAGCACTACTCGAAAAACCGGCAAAACGGCCGTTAAAGAAAAACCAGGCAGGTCGAAATCGTCTTCAAAAACCGAAGTAGTGACATCAAAGGAAACCAAAGTCATCCCTCGGCGTACGGTTCAGGCGTTGAGCGATGACCATATCGAAGCCAAGGCCAAAGAGATGGCCGGCGCCCAGCGGGAGATCAGCGTCAGTGAATTTTTCGCCAAAAACCGGCACCTGCTCGGTTTTGACAATCCCCGCAAGGCGTTACTTACCGCGGTGAAGGAGGCCGTGGATAATTCGCTGGACGCCTGTGAGGAGGCGCATATCCTGCCCGATCTTGAGATTGCCATAAAGCAACTGGCGGAAGACCGCTTTGTTATTAGCGTGCAGGACAACGGGCCGGGTATCATCAAAAATCAAATCCCCAATATATTTGGCCGCTTGTTATACGGCAGTAAATTTCATCGTCTGCGCATGAGTCGCGGCCAGCAGGGCATCGGCATCAGTGCGGCCGGCATGTACGGATTGCTCACGACGGGCAAACCTGTAAAAATCGTCTCCAAAACCGGCCCGCGCGCCCAGGCGCATTATTATGAATTGCGCATCAACACCAAGGTGAACCGTCCGGAGATCATCAAGGACGAAACTATCGAGTGGGACGCCAAAAGCGGCACCAAGGTCGAGATCGAGTTGGAAGGGCGGTTCCAGCGCGGCCGGCAAAGCGTTGATGAATATCTGGCCCAAACCGCCATCACCAATCCGCACGCCCGCATTCGTTATCTTGCCCCGGACGGACAGGATACGGTTTACGAACGTGCTGACGGCAATGTCGTCGAAGTGCCCAAGGCCATCAAGCCGCATCCTTACGGCGTTGAACTGGGCGTCTTGATGAAAATGGCCAAGGATACGGCCGCCAAGACCATGACGTCATTCCTCACCGATGAGTTCAGCCGGGTCAGCGACCGCGTCAGCCAGGAAATCCTCTCCAAGGCCAAACTTTCATCGCGCAAAAATCCGCATCAAATCACCCCCGCCGAAACGGAACATCTCCATCGCGCCATCAACGAAATTAAAATCATGGCGCCCAGCACCGACTGCATCGTCCCCATCGGAGAGGAGGCCTTGCATAAGAGCCTGCAGCGCGTCGTGGAAGCGGATTTTTATAAGGTCATCACCCGCCCGCCATCGGTTTATCGCGGCAACCCCTTCCAGATCGAAGTGGCCCTGGCTTACGGCGGTACAACCGGTGATGCGGAAGACGGCGACGAGGACGATGTCTTCGAAAAGGGCAAAAACGGCGCCAACGGCGACGAACAGCAAACCATGCGCGTCATG
>JAFGBA010000085.1 GCA_016933395.1 Sedimentisphaerales bacterium
AAAAGCCGCAACGCCTCCTCCCGCGTCGGCGTGTTTGTATCATTACCCATTTGCTGAGTCTCCTATTTTATACCCGCGTTATCCCGGGCGGAAAAACATGATATTGCACTTTTAACCGGAATTTTATATGATTTGCATGGAAAGTCAATGTGAGAATAAACTATGACCGGATTGTCTAATAACAAGGTTAATAGTCTGCTATAAAACTTTCTTTTGCAGGATTAATTCATTTTGGAATATCTATAGGCTTGTCCCGTTCATAGATGAAAGTTTAAAAACACGTGAGGCAAAAAGTTATCCTGCAATATTCGGAACTAAGTAGAAATGAGGATAGTTTCATTCTGGAAAAACACCTCTAATGTTCTGTAAGTTATTTATTGTCAAGATATTATGATTTATCCCTTATAACTAAAACTCAATAAAACATTCTGCGTTTCTACTTAGTTTTGACAAAGGCAGCAATCAATTGTCAAAATAATAGAATCTATTATCAGACGGAGGCGCAGCATATGGAATCATGGAATAACTTTTCCAATCCAGCAGGGAACTGGCAAGGTGATGAGCAGCACATGGACACGTTCGTGCTGTATTCCGGCGACGATGCCTCGGTAAGCAGAGAGTTCAAACGTTTTCGACCCAGCGGGAAAATCAATCCCTTCAGGTATATTCCCGCTTTGGCGGTGGGTATCGTAATGGCGGGTCTTATGGCGTTTGTGTTACTGTTGGCCGAGGACAGATTTTATTACGTCTTCATTACGCCTTTTTGTTTAGGCTTACTGGTCCTTTTAAACAACTACATAGTTATTCGTCTAGGCCATTGCCGAATGCCTGTTCTGGCGGTCATTGTCGGGATGGTTCTGATCGCGATTTATTATATCGGTTATTGGCAGTTAAGCTTCCGGGCTTATAAATCGTATGCTTCTCAGGCGGGTGGTCAGCATGCAGCCGAAGCTGAAAATGTGAATAATGTCTGGGAATATTTTAATTATCGCTGTTCGGTAGTGACGTTCAGTGATTCCAGCACGCCTTTGCCCAAGGACGATGAACCGGATGCGGCAGATCGAGTGTTCGCTTATGTTTTTTACGGTTCGGAATTTCTTGTTCTTTTGGGACTTGGAATCGTCAGCAGTTGGAATCTCAGCAGACGGGTATTTTACGAAGGTCCGCGGCGCTGGTCATCGAAAAAAGATCTATATTTCAGCCCCGGAGAACTGAGTACTCTATTGAACATTTTACTACAGGATGACTGGGGGCGGCTGGCGTCATTGGCCCGGCTGCCGAAACTCAAACAGGGGGAGATGACATCCAAAATTACCTGGCAATTGGAGTATCTCAAAAACCATATTGATGCCCCCGCTTACCTGACGTTGAAAGGGAGCAACATCGGGAAGAATTCCAAACTGGAACGTATGGGTATCACCAAAGCCGGCTTTTTCGGAAAGACCATATTACGACAGGTGGAAATTCCCGCCTCATCCTTTGGCAAGATTATACAATCGCTGCCGGAATTGAAAATATCAGCGTCGGCGCCATCCACTATCAGCGAACCAGCGAGTTGCCTGTCATCGGCGGTCATAAATATTACCGATGGGGGGTTGAATGGTGCGGTTACTGAGATTGAGTTGCCATCTGATGCAACTCCTGTGTCAACGAAGTCCCCTCAGGTGGTGTATTCACCGGGGCTTAAGGGCCGACTGGAAAAATTCGGGTTATTGCCGCCCCGCATCGAGGGGCCGGACTTTCGCCAGGCCGCTGTGCAGGCCAGCGTGCAACACTTGAATCAGACGCGGCCGGAAACGCTTGATGCCGCCGGATCGTTATGTTTGGCCATTCCTGAGGACTATCGACTTGATGCCAAAAAATGTGCTCATTTCGAATTTGTGCTTATCGGCATCTTTATGCTGGTGCTGGTGGCATTGGTTCCCATTTTTTTCATCGGCGCATCTTTGTTGGACTCCAAAGTTCCCATCAATAAGATGCTTGGGACGGTGGTAATGTGTATCGCGATGTTTTTGTTTGTTTTGAATATCGTGTTTTTATGCTGTGCTTCCAAGATAAAAGAAAGACATTTCTGTAAAAGGTTTTTAAGTCGGCCCGGGGCACTGTTTCACAGGGAAGCAGGGAAGAAAATAATGATGTTTTTTCTGGAAGACCTGACGACATATCATATCAATAAAAAATCTCCTGATGATGTCTGTCTGTGCCTTTTGGACAACGCCAACCAACGGCTGTTGATCGAAGGATGCAATCATCGTTATATTATTAACGGTCGCGATGTTACCCGTCTGAGCGGTCTGGAGTCCGGATCGAAAGTTTCGTTCGAGTTGATATACCATATCGCCCAAATCAGCCTGGCACTGGTATTTTATCGGGAATCGTCGGGACGATATGTGCTGAACCCCCTCCTAACGATGCGCAACGGCAAACGTTTGGTGCGAAAGCTGCAAAACACCTTGGGATTGCCGCAGACGAGTTGAGGTTTTAGCAATTAACTTTGGATAGGATTATTAGGTAAATTTAACACATATTCTCGCTTTAAAGTCAGACTATTTGTATGAAATCCGGCGACTTTTTATGGGGTAGCACTATACTCATTATATTACTAAGATTATCAGATGAATATTTTGGGATTTTATAAGAATTTGTTTGTTAAATCTGAGTGAGGGGGTAAAATTCCTCTTTTGCTCCGTCGCACGGGGTAGTGCACCTTTGTTGCGTGGGGCCGAATGCACCGCGGTCTGTTCGGCTCAAGCCTCCGGCGGAGACCACGAGGTCCGAAAGGGCCTACCGCGGCCGATCCGAGCTCCGGCTGCAGAACGAAGTTGAATTTGATTAAAAATGCGGTGTTTTTTCGGGTTTTCCGACAGGGAGACGTGGTAAATACCCATTTTAATCTAAAAACCACTACTACCCGGTGGTGTAATTGGCAACACACGAGTTTTTGGTACTCGCATTCCTGGTTCAAGTCCAGGCCGGGTAGCGTTTTATGGCAGAATCAAAAAGGAAGGATTGTTTAGTTGAAGGATGGAACACGGCAATTAAAGGTATTTTGCGGCACGGCTCATAAGGAACTGGCGGCAAAAATCTGTCAGTCTATGGGTGTTACCCCCGGCCGGGCGAAAATCGAGGCGTTTCCTGATGGCGAAACCTTGGTGCGGATTGAGGATGATGTACGGGGACGTGATTGTTTCATTATCCAGCCGACCTGTCCGCCAGTAAACCAGAACCTGATGGAATTGCTGATTTTCATAGATTGTTTGCGGCGGGCGTCCGCCCAGCGGATCACGGCGGTGTTACCGTATTTCGGGTATGCCCGCCAGGACCGCAAGAGCGAAGGCCGCACGCCCATCAGCGCCAAGCTGGTGGCGAATCTGCTGACGACGGCAGGGGCGGGGCGCGTATTAGCGATAGACTTACATGCCGAGCAGGTGCAGGGCTTTTTCGACATACCGGTGGACAACCTGACGGCCGAACCGGTCATCGCGGAATATTTTCGCACGTTAAATCTGCCTAATCAGGTATTGGTGTCGGCGGATGTGGGCAATGTGAAAAAGACGAATGTTTACGCCCAGGATTTGAATGTAGATCTTGCGGTGATTGACAAACGTCGGGTTAATGGCAGTGAGGCCGAAGCGGTACGGATTATCGGCGATGTAAAAGATAAAAATGTATTGATTTTTGATGATATGATTACCACGGCAGGCACCATTTGTGCGGCGGTGCGTCTGGTGCGTCAGTTTGGGGCCAAGTCGGTACGGGTCGGTGCTACGCACGGCGTGCTGGTAGCCCCGGCGTTCGAGCGATTGGCACAGGCGCCGGTGGATGAACTGGTAATAACGGATACATTGCCGCTGGGGGATAAAGTTGCGCGGCTTAATAATGTGACGGTATTGTCAATTGCGAACCTGTTGGGTGAAGCCATTCACCGGATCCACGAGAATAAATCGGTTAGCGCTATTTTCACCAAGCGGCAAAAGACGGCGCCGGCATAAGGTAATCACGGCGATAATCAGTGAATAACGAACTGATAGAAATAAGTTAAGTTTTTGGAGGTTGTATGGCAGAGACCTTGGTATTGAAAGCTTTTCGTCGCGATGGAAGGGGTACGCGAGTCAGTCGGAAGCT
>JAFGBA010000086.1 GCA_016933395.1 Sedimentisphaerales bacterium
CGCCGTACATGATAAAAAATTCGAATTCCTGCTGGAAGCCTTAGTTCCAGCCGCTTAAACATTAAATAAAGTGCGAAAGTTTACTACGATATTATCCAATTTATGCATCATTAACGGTAAAGTGATACGCACCAGATCCAACACTTAATACGATCCAGCCGGGTTGGTTTGGAAGCGGCGTTATCTCCGGCGTCTGATTAAGGGGGAGGTTCGATTCCCTGACCATATCGACATTTGCCGCAGGCAGGTAAACGCTTGCACGGGTATTAACCGGAACGGTGACGTCGAGAGCCAGGGTATTCCCGTCGCGGATCCAGTGGCTTTCGATTTCTCCGTGAATGGAATTATAGGAGGCCTTCACCCAGGTTAAATCGCTGACGACCGCGGGCTTGATGATGAAGCGTTTGAATCCCGGGGCGTCGGGATCAGGTTGAATGCCGGCCAGGACGCGGAAAAACCACGCATCCGCACTGGCGAAAGCGGGATGGTTATGGGAGGCCGATCCGATGGTGGCCTTGTCGCCGTTCCATTGCTCCCATATCGTGGTCGCGTTTTGACTAATCATGTAGCCATAACCGGGATAATCTTCCTGCGTAGCCATGGTGTAGGCCAGTTCGCTGTCACCTTGTTCGGCAAGCTGATAGAACACGTACAGCGTGCCGACGATACCGGAGCTGATGTGATTATGGCGGACATCGGTAATGTTCTTGCGGAGTTGTTCTTCCAGCAAGGAGCGTTTGTCCGGCTCGACGACATTCAAATACAACGCCAACGCCGGGCCGGTTTGGCTGTCTTCAACCTTGAGGCCGGTGGCGGGATCAAGGAAACGCTGATTGAATGCGTCGCGAACGGATTGAGCCAGTTGGCGAAAATGCTCCGCGTCATCAGAATAACCCAGTAATGCCGCGGCGTCGGAAAGAATTTGCGCATACCAGGCATACGCCGCCGTATTAGAGATGGGCGGCGGTGTGCGTTTGGCGTAATTGGGAGAACCTTCTTCCAGCCAGTCGCCCAGGCCGAAATTAATGCAGCCTTTTTCGGCGTGAGCCGTGAGGTAATTGAGATACTTTTTCATCGGCTCGTAGGCTTCTTCGATAATACGCTTATCGCCATAATATTGATAAAGATTCCATGGCGTGCGGATGATGGCCCCGGACCACCACGGACCCGACGCCCAGGAGGGAGCGTCGCCGGGGAGGCTCCCGCTTCCGCCCGGATCGGGGGCGATCGGCGCAACGTAGCCGCTGGATTCCTGCGTACCGACGAAATCGCGGAACCACTTGGCGTAAAAAGTGGCCATATCCATGTTAAAGATGGCCGCTTCCTCGGCTACCGTGCCATCCTGTCCCCAGCCGGTTTTTTCACGGGTGGGACAATCCGTGGGAATGCTGTGGATATTGTCTTGCACGGTTCGCAAGCAGATGTCATGTATGCGGTTAATCGTTTCGTTGGAGCAGGAAAACTCTCCGACGGGATCGGCGTCCGTGTGGACAAATTGGCCGGTGATGGCGTCCAGCGAAGGTTTTTCGTCAAGGCCTTTAATTTCGATGTAACGAAATCCGTGATAGGTAAACCGCGGTTCGAAAACATCCTCGCCGCCGGAACACAAAAACACGTCGCGCTGGAATGGTCCAAACGTGAATTCGCTGTTGATGGGACTGAGCGTTCCATCGGAATTCAGTCGTTCGTTGTAATGCAGGGAAATCATCTGACCGGGTCGGCCGGTGATTTTCAATTTTGCCCATCCGGTCATATTGACGCCCATGTCCACGATATAAAGGTTGGGCTTGGGTTCGGCGATAGCAACCGGCCGGATGGATTCGACCACGCGGATGGGCGGCTGATCCTGGGAAACCAGCTTGCCGCAAGGGGCGGCGGTGCGTTGGACCGATGCCCAACTGGCGTCATTAAAACCGGGGCGATTCCAGTCGGGAATGCGCCGGCGGGCGTCGATAACTTCACCGGCGTGAACACAATTCCGGAGAATTTCACTTGGGGAGAATTTCCAGGTTTCATCGGAAATAATGCGAGTGCTTTTGCCATCGGCGAACTCAATGTCTATTTCCAGCCGCAAACTCGGCGCTGAGGCCCAGGGCATCAGCGCATCGTTCAGCGGACCGCTGTAATAACCGTTGCCCAAAATGACGCCGATAGCATTTTTCCCCCGGCATAATTGTTTAGTGACGTCGTACGTAACATATTGCACCCGTTTACGGTAATCGGTATAACCCGGGTCCATGACGTGGTCGCCCACCTTTTCGCCGTTGAGATACAGTTCGTAATACCCCAGTCCACAGATCGTCGCGGTGGCGCGGGCAATGTTCTGGTCCAGCCCCACTTCTTTACGCAGCAACACCGCCGCCTGGGGCGTGGGCACAAGATTATAAGGAATGCTTTCATCGAGGAGATTGCGGTAATCGGTTAGCCCCCGCCTATTCCAGTGAATATGGTCAATATCATCCGGAGCCGTTACCGGTTTATTGACGGCGATATTCCGGCCGTTGACA
This sequence comes from Sedimentisphaerales bacterium, assembly GCA_016933395.1. GTDB lineage: Bacteria > Planctomycetota > Phycisphaerae > Sedimentisphaerales > SM23-30 > JAFGBA01. Next base: position 2,508 of record JAFGBA010000086.1, read on the forward strand.
ATTACTTCCACCGCTCCTAAAGCAAAGCAATAGAAAGGGTTCTCCTCGGTATCGCGATTCCAGAGCCGTGTCGCGGTGATGCGGACATAACGTCCTTTTACGCCGCCCTTGACCGGGAAAAATTGAGGGGCGTAGGGAACCGGCCCATAATCTTTATCGGTATAATCGGCCACCATGCGGGGTGCGGTAAAGTCCGGATCATCGGCCACTTCGATGCGAAAACGCAACGGGAAACCAAAGCTTTGCCAATGGAGGGGATTACGCAAACTGGCGGGATGGAGATTAACCTGTTCGATATCGGCGGTTTGCTGCAAGTCAATCTGAACCCACTTCTCGACATCGGGACGGGTTGACGGGGCGCTGTGATAGCCGCTGTACCTTCTGCCGGGATTGGTCCAATCGTTGTGGGCCGAAATCCAAAGGCTATGCCGCCAATCCTGGGGGCGGAATATCCCCATCGACCAGTGGGCCGTGTCGCTCCAGGCGGAAGGCTGACCATCGCGGTCCCATACCCGCACGCGCCAGTAGCAGTGCTGTCGGGAAACGAGCGGCTTGCCATTATATTCGACGTGAACCGACTGGTCGGACATTACTTTGCCGCTATCCCATAAGTCGGGTTTATCTTGTTGTAAAGAATCCGGTGTCGTGGCAACCTGAACTTGACAGGCGGTTTGATATTCCCCTCGTCGCTCGGCGCTGAACTGCCAGCTTAAACGCGGTTGTAAAGCGTCTATACCCAGCGGGTCAATACGATACTCACAGCGCAAGTTGGCGGGATTGATAACTCCGGTGGTCGTCGAAGTCAGAACTATTGCGGCGCCCAGAGACAAAGAAAACGTCGCTTTCCTCATAGTGAATCCTTTTCTAAGAATGAATGCATGGTTTGTTGTTACCGGCGGCACAAGCCCTGTAACAATTAAAAAACTATCCTATCGGTAAAATGGCGGACCAGGTGTCATTAACAGAAATATTTTTGACCTCTTTTTCTTCGGGTAGCGGCGTTCGTTCGATGGTCCAGCCGGGGGGTGTGGGGGGCAGAGCAAGATCTTCGGATTTAATGGGAGTGTCGATATTCCAGTTTGTCCAGGTAACGGTGTCAATTTCGTAATCGGTTTTTTCAAAAAGCAATTTTACGGGTATAAGTTCCTTTTGCAGAATCCACATCTCCAGGCGCAGATATTCCTTGTTGAAGGCGCTCTTTTCGCGCGGAATGAGTAAAAGATGATGTGTCTTCGGCGGATCATTGGGATCGGCGTCGAGTAGTCTGATGTCGAACTCGCGGAGAATGTCGGCCTTCCTCACGGCGAACGGTAGTGGGAACGGACCTTTACCCAGAGAAAAATCCTCGCGGCGAGCGGCTTGCCTGCTTACCTCCCAGCTTTGCAGCGTCTTGGTGCGGCCATCGCGTTTATGCAGCCACAAGCCGTCGAACACCCAATCGAGGTCCTGCTTGACGGTCGGAGCAGGTTCTTCCTCTTCGAGGTCCATCTGCCGCCAACTGTCAAAATGCACGCGGAAACGCACCTGCTGGTCATCGGCCTGATAGTATAGTTTTCCCTGTCGTTCCACGAGGGTGTCGATCAGGGATTGCAGTTCGGTCATTTCCATGTCGGCCTGAAAGGTTTTCAACTTCGCGCCGCGCTGTTCGATATCGTCGAGAAGCTTATCCAGGACGGGAGGCAATGCCGGCGCCGGGGAGGGGACCGTCGTTGGAGTTTCGGCCGGTGGGACATCAGAGGTATCTGTTTTTGCCGGCGGTGTCTGGCGGCAGGTATCTGCTCCCAGGCATGATGAGATGCACAACAGCACGATAAATAATACATGCAAGACATTCATGATATTGCCTCCGTTTCCGGCGCGAGCTTATCCACCGGTATTGTATCGGCGACTCGTCGTGAAAGCAATCGCCGAACCACATGAATCAACAGTATCAGCACCAATCCCCCTTGAATTAATGCGATACCCAGCCAGCCGATATGCAATACGGTCGCCGTGGCCGCCAGCAGGCTATAACGCACCAGTCGTCCCAGAAAATACGCTGCGGCGTACCGGCCGCGCGGATAACGATGGGTAATCGCCAGCCAACGGACGACATCGACGGGAATCGGGATGAAGCTGATCATCACCAGCAGCGAAAACGGACTGGAAGAAAACCATTGCGCTACTCGGTCGTAAAACCGCGCATGGCGAATCCGCTTCACGCGACCATAGCGCAGCAGGAAGGTAAAGATGTGGTATTCATTAAGGTTGGCCATCATGGTGCCCAGCGCCCCTGTCGCCGCAACAATGAGAATCGTCAGTACGGCCGCCAGTATCTGAGAGGTTGTTTGAGTTGTGCCCAGAATATTGGTTATTGTATCCGGTGCTATTAAGCCAACCATCGGCGAGGCCAGCAGCAGCACAATCCAGGCCGTAGGCGCTGGGAAAAATGTGCAGCATAACGACAAATAAAAAAGGTACAACGGTAACAGCCAGACTTTCTGAACCCAGGTTGCATTACTTTCATTCGCCAATCCCATCAGGCCCAATGCCAATACCGTCAGCACCAGCAGATAACCAAGGTAGATTATGAACCACCCCCGCAGATTGACGCCATCCTCGCCCGTGTGAAAAGTGTCGCGGGCATCCTGCCCGCGATTCCCAGTATCAGGGGCATCCTGCCCGCGATTTTTCCGGGACGATGACTCGTCCGCAGCGGATATTTCCGCAGGCAAGATGCCTGCGGCACGTGCACCTGTGGCGTTTGCGGAACCGTTTTTATACAGGTCCTTAAACATGTTCCGCCGACTCCGCCGGTGCGTCGGTGATGCGTCCGTCGGCCATGTGGATAATACGGTTAGCCGCCCGTGCAACGGTGGGCGAGTGGGTAATCATGACGATGGTCAGGCCATATTCATTATGAATGCGGGTGAATAAATCAAGGATTTTTCGTGTATTGCCGCTATCGAGATTGCCGGTGGGTTCATCCGCCAGCAGTAGCGCAGGCCGATGGCAAATCGCGCGAGCGATGGCGATACGCTGTTGTTGTCCGATGGATAATTGTCCGGGTTTGTGCCGCGCTCGGTCGACCATATCCACCGCCTCCAGTGCAGTGGTAATCTGGCCGTCGAGTTTATTGCCGCGCACGCGTTCGGCAATGGCCAGATTTTGATAAGCATTCACCGTGCCGAGCAAATTGAAACGCTGGAAGACAAAACCGATTTTTTCTCTCCGCAGCCGCGCCCGCCTGCTGTCACTTAGTTGACCGGCATTCTGCCCATCCAGCACCACCCGCCCCGCTGTTGGCGAAAGCATCAATCCCAGAATATGCATGAGCGTGCTTTTGCCGCATCCGCTGGGCCCCATAATCGCCACGAATTCTCCTCGCTCGATTTGCAGATCAAGATCGAACAGCACCTGCGTTTCTAAAGCGCCATTACGAAACGTCTTGCATAATTTTTCGGCCCGAAGGATAATATCTCTTCTGGCTTCTGAGTTCTGAATCCTGAATTCTTCTTTTTTATTCATAACTCAATATTTCCACCGGATCATGCCGCAGAGCCATCCAGCCGGGATACAGCGCCCCGGCCACGCCGCCCATGATGCCAATAAATCCCGCCATAAGCAGCCACTCCGCCCGCATCTCCACCGTCATCAAGGGCTGCCAATGTTCTATCATCCGGCGGACCGCTTCGGCCAGCATCATACCAACGATCGCACCTACGGAACAGATCAAGAGCGATTCCTGCAATGTTTGCCGCAAAATCATCGCCCTGGGCGCGCCCAGGCTTTGCAGGATGGCGATTTCCCGGCCGCGCTCCAGCACAATCGTATACATCGTTACCAGGATAAAAAGGAAACATATCACCAAAGCGATAATACTTACTGTGGTTACAAAAATCGTCAAGTTGCGAAAATTCTCCGCCAGCACCTGGCCGTACTGAGCGACGAGGCTGGCCTGTCGCTGTGTCGCCATCTCGATGCGTTCGCACAATATCTGCATCTGGTCCGTGGTCAATCCCGGCCGCACCTTTACAAAAAACATATGCGCCGTCTGGGCTGCCACGCCGTTAACGCCGCGTAGCCGATTGATAGGGGCAAACACGCGCCCCGCTACACCTGTTTCCACCACGCCGGCAATCATCGCCGCTTGATCGGCGTAAGACATATTATCGCCTACCTTAAGTCCCGTAGCTCTACTCAAGCGATCATCCAGAATTAATTCCAGGGGTTCATTAGTGATGTTTTCCACGTCGGGTTGCGGTACATCAGTAAATACTCTGCCCGCCAACAGCTTACGCGAACCGGCGAATACGGAAAAATTTTCTGGCGCAATACCAAAGACGTTTTGTGACAGGCCGCCCAGCTTTATTCGTCCTAAAAATACGGGTATAACTTGCCGGACAGCCGGTTGACCGTCGATTTGAATAGCTTTAATGCGCGGGATTTCCTTTTCCCACAGTTTTCCGCCCGCGATGCTGCCCAAATCGAAATGTTTGTCGCGCACCAGAATCTCGGCGTCCACGCTTTCCATTCGCCGGCTGACTTCATTAAGCGTTCCCTGTGATAATCCCACCAGCACCAGCAACATCGTTACTGCAATCGCCACCCCCAGCACGCTTAACACGCTGCGAATTTTCCGATGCATCAAATTTGACCAGGCCAAACGCAACATAGAATATCTTTCACTGCTTTTTTCGTTTAATCAACTGCCATCGCCGGCCCTCATCCTCAATCAGTGCATCCGCTTCCCGCGGACCCCAGCTTCCTGCCGGATATTGCGGCAATGTTCCCTTGCCTTCGCAGCCCTGAATAATCGGGTCCACATATGCCCATGCCGCCTCAACTTCATCGGCACGAGTAAACAACGTGGTGTCACCACGGGCGGCATCCAGCAACAACCGCTCATAAGCATCCGACAAACGCTGTTTGAACGCATCAGCATAGCCAAAATCCATCAAGAACGGTTCGATGGCCTGCGTCAGTCCCGGCCGCTTTACCTGCAACTGCATAGCAATGCCTTCGTTGGGCTGGATGCGTATCGCCAGGAAATTCGCCGGCAATTCACCCTTTGCATTGAACAACACCTGCGGCGCGGAACGAAAATGGATGCCGATTTCCGTGATTCGCACGGGCATCCGTTTACCTGTCCGCAAATAAAACGGAACACCCGCCCAGCGCCAATTGTCGATCATCGCCTTGAACGCCACAAATGTTTCGGTCGTTGAATCAGTCGCTACACCGTCTTCCTGCAAATATCCTTTTGCCGATTGTCCCTTCTGTTCTCCCGGCCCATATTGGGCGCGAACCACGCCATTCATGGCGCACCGTGCCGGTATCGGCCGCAACGAACGCAATACTTTTACCTTTTCATCACGTATGGCGTCAGCCATGAGCGCCACCGGTGGTTCCATCGCCGCCAGTGATAACAAGTGCATTAAATGGTTCTGCACCATGTCGCGCAAGGCTCCGGCCTGCTCGTAATACCCCGCCCGGCCTTCCACACCCAAGGTCTCCGCGGCGGTAATCTGCACGTGGTCGATATAGCGGTTGTTCCATAAAGGCTCAAACACCGAGTTCGCCAGTCGCAACACCAGCAGATTTTGTACGGTTTCCTTACCGAGATAATGGTCGATACGGAATATTTGTTCTTCAGCAAAACTCTGCTGCAATATTTGATTCAATTCCTTCGCCGAGGTTAGGTCCCGTCCGAAAGGTTTTTCCACCACTAACCGCGACCAGGGATTTGGCCCTCGATGATTTAACTGCACCCTGGCCAGTTGTTCAGCAATCGGAGCAATCATTTCCGGCGGCGTACTCAGATAAAACAGGTAATTTGCCGGAATATTCAGTTCAGAGGTTATCGCCTGCAAACGCCCGGCCAGCCGTCGAATATCTCGCTCATCATCGTATCGTCCTTGTTGGTATCGAACCGTCGAGTTAAATCGTCGTCGGCTTTCATCCTCATCCCCGGTTTCGCGGGCATGTTCCGCAATTGACTGGTAGATTAATTCCCGGAATCCTTCATCACCTAATTCGCTGCGGGCATAACCCACTATTGCGAAATTTTCCGGTAAAAGCCCTTCCCGATATAGGTGAAAAAGCGCAGGAATCAGCTTCCGCCGGGTCAGATCGCCACTAGCGCCGAATATCACTAACACAAAAGGACCGGGCGTGCCGGTCGCTGTGATTTGGATTGCTTCGGACATCTAATTAACCTGCTCCTGAGGGGAAATGAGGCCGGAATTCAACGTAACACCTTGTCGGAAAAGAAAATAAAAAATGGGCAGGGGTGGATTCGAACCACCGTAGGCTCACGCCAACGGGTTTACAGCCCGTTCCCTTTAGCCACTCGGGCACCTACCCAAAC
>JAFGBA010000087.1 GCA_016933395.1 Sedimentisphaerales bacterium
TGGGCAGGGGTGGATTCGAACCACCGTAGGCTCACGCCAACGGGTTTACAGCCCGTTCCCTTTAGCCACTCGGGCACCTACCCAAACTCCTGTCCGAAAACAGGTTACATTTACTCCGGCAACCTGTTCTCTACAAGAACGAATAATGTAGCCGAATTTGCCTTTCAATGCAAGTATCTGGCCAACAAAATACGACTTCGTCTCCGCTTATCAATTTTCATAAAAAATTGTCAACAAATGGAACTTTGTCCGTAAATCAACCTATAATTAGGATATTGACGATACCCCAAAAGTTATACTGTCATTTCAATTTTTGAAAGGAGCTATACAAATGAGTAATGAGCGAGTTGAAAAATCGCCATTGCCATGGTGGCTGGCGGGATTATTGCTAGGCGGCGTGCAGATTTTGGCCGTTGCCATCAGTAAACCTTTAGGTGTCTCTACGCAGTTCGTTGTGGTCGATACGCTGGCTTTAAAACAATCGTCCCCGGAATATGTTGCCCAGCACCCCGTAATCGGTTCTGAAAAATACCAGAAACTGGGTGGGGGTTTCTGGCTGGACGTGGGTTTGGTAGCCGGAGCTTTTATTGCAACACTGGTGATAGGACGATGGCGTTTACAGGCAACCACGGCCTGGTGGCGGGCCAACCGCAATGGCAAAGCCGCCGTCGGCGCCCGCCTATTAACCGGTTTTATTGGCGGATTTCTCATTTTGCTGGGTGCTCGCTTGGCGCATGGTTGCACCAGCGGCCAGTTCGCCAGCGGCTGGGCGCAACTATCCGTGGCTGCTATTCCTTTTACGATCACCTTGTTTGGGTTCGGCATGTTGGCCGCCCGGATCATGTATCCCAAAACTCCTGATATCGAAGCCTGATATTCAGCTCAGAAAGGATTTCTCATGTCGGCTACAACTATATCATTCATAATTGGCATTCTATTTGGTGCAGCCTTATACCTCGGCGGGCTGGCGAATCCCGATAAAATCGTCGGCACATTGCGTCTTAAAGACTTCCACGCTATGCGCACCATCGCTGTATTCGTACTGGTGGGAATGCTGGGGACGTGGATTCTGCAGTTGATCGGCCATGCCAATATGGACGTCAAACCCGCTGAAGTATTGCCCGTTCTTATTGGCGGGGCCTTGCTGGGAATCGGGTTTGGATTAACCGGCTATTGTCCCGGAACCGGTCTGGCCTGTGTTGCGGCAGGACGTTTTGATGCTTTAATTACCGTTATTGGCATGTTTTTCGGCGCATTGGCGTACATTTATATTATTCCTACGATAAGCAAACCCCTTGCCAGTGTAATGAACTACGACAAAACGACGTTGCCGGAAAAAACGGGAATCAATGCCGCCGTATTTGTTATTCCCCTGGTTGTTATTGGGGTATTGTTGCTTTGGCTGACCCGACCCGGATCCAAAAGTACAACAGTAAAACCTATTTAAAAAATTACACCTGAGACTATAGAACCGGTTGTTGGATACTCCTAAGATACCCTTCTATTACGATAGGTCGTTCTGGTTTAGTTGGTAGATTTATTATCCTCGAAATTCGGCTTGAAACCCGTGGCGAGAAGAACAGTTTTGCCTTTTTCCCGCAGTGAAACGAGTTGATCGGAGGGGGTTTGGTCATCGGTGATGATGGTATCAATTTGCTCAATATTCAGCACCTTGCTCAAAGCACGACGGCCAAATTTGGAGTGATCGACCATAAGCACCGACTGGCGGCTTTGTTTGACGATGCCCTGTTTGATGCGGAAGGAATCCACGGAAGACTCATACGTACCTTCCGTCGGTACGAAGCCGCGGGTGGACATAAAAGACAAATCCACAAAATATTGACGAATTTGTTCTTCAGCGCTGGGGCCGACAAAGGTATAGGTGTCGAAATCGAAACGACCGCCGACAAGCACCAGAGTGTTGTCACGATTGCGGCGCAGCTTTTGGGCGACGAGAAGGGAGTTGGTGATTACCGTTAAACCCTGGCCGTCCTGACCCAACAGCACGGCCAGTTCGCCGCAGGTAGTGCTGCCGTCAAGGAATAATGTCTGTCCATTATGGATCATTTCCAGAGCCACCCGCGCAAGGGCACGTTTTTCGGCCACATGCTCTGATAGCCGCAATGCCAACTGCGTCTCCAGTAAATCCAAATCGTCATCCGCGATCCGCTGGGCCCCTTTAAGCGTCTTGGTAATACGCCCTTCATCGGCCATGCGAGTGATGTCTCGCCGCACCGTCATCGTGGAGACCTTCAAAATATGGGCTAATTCATCATATGTGGCCTTGCCGACGTGTCGGATATGGTCTAGTATAATTTGTTCACGTTTGCGCACCATGCCCCGATTCTCCTTGCTAACCTTGTCAACCTTGCTTTTTTATATCAGAATAACTCTGACAAATCAACAAAAGATGTTGCCGGGTAACAAAACCTGTTAAAAACATCTCCTTTGGGGTATCTGAAAAAGAAAAACGGGGGCAAAAATCAGCCAACCAGGTGGGAAATAAGTACCCGCAGGCCAATCAGCAGTAAAACCACTCCACCGACTAATTCAGCTCGATGCCCCCAACGGATACCTAACCTGGCTCCGAAGCGAATACCCAGCATTGTTAGCATTCCCGCCACCAATCCGATAATTACCGCCGCCATCCAGACCATTGCACCCAGAAAGGCCTGGCTCAATCCCACTGCCAAAGCATCCAGGCTTGTCGCCACCGAGAGCACCACCAGCTTTATTCCCCGCGTCGGGTCGCCTTGAGTTTTGTGCGATATATCACTAAACGCTTCGTATATCATCTTGCCCCCGATGAACGCCAGGAGGCCAAAAGCCAACCAGTGGTCCCAGGCTTGAATCGCTGCGGCGATTTCCCGGCCGGCCAGCCAGCCGCATACCGACATAAGAAACTGAAATAATCCAAAATGCCACGCCAGCCGAAAGACATGCCGCCCCGTTACCCGCTCCAGGTTCATTCCCACGGCAATTGACACCGCCAAGGCATCCATCGCCAGGGCAAACGCCAATCCGATTATCGTTAACCAATCCAATTATTGCCTTTGCTAAATTGAGAAAAAGGATTATGCCTAATGATGAAACGGTTTTAGGTGGATTGTGTGTCCCGCCGGGCTTTTCGTTTTACATTCACGGCAAAAGTTAAAATTAACCCCTTAACATAAAAAAGCCCATGGCGTTGTTCAATTATGCCTCCTGCAGGGAAGGCACCAAAATAAACTACACACCCTGGGCTTGAGGCGCAAAATCAAAATGCCTGCCCGCTATTTTTTCGGCATTACCGGTAATGCGGGAATCGCCGTTGTATTGCTCCGCGTTTGCCGGATTAATCGATAACCTTCCGGTTGTTCGATTTGAAAGACATCTTCGGGTATTGCGCTATTTACTTCAAACACTTCCATTTGGTAATTAGCCTTATCAGGCCTTTCAATAGGCGACAATGTCGCCTGATATATCAGATGCAATTCCGGTTCAACAATATATACTCCATGCCGGACGCCATCTTCGAAAGTCAATTTCAGGCAGTTCTGTCCCTTATAATTAACTTCTTCACGGTTGATGAGCTTTTGTTCTTTTACCCATCCCGCCGACATTGCATCCTTCGAGGTGAACAACATCCCGAACGGCCCCAGCACCATCATATCCATGCTTCCCCTGTCCGGATTAGTCACCTTGAAGGTTTTATCTTTGGGATTGAGCACGATTCGCTGTTGATCGTTACTGACAATCGTCATACCATCAGAAAAAACCATCCGGTATTCATTGGGCCGTCGCCACCAAATTTCCATGGACGCCGGACCGGTCTGGACTTTGAGATGAATACTCTGAGCCTGGGAGAAATTATCCATCGATGTTGCAAACGCCATCTGTGCATCCGGCCTTGCCGATGGAAACATCACGATGCTTAGCAATACAACAAGAACCGCCGCAGCCGCCAATGAGGGCTTAAGCCATACCGGTCCGCGCAGCGCCGCTATCCGTTCGCGCCACGCCGGAGCCGGACGGACCGTCGACATCGCCGGCAATGACTCCAGCAATCGCTGTTTAAGCCGATCATGCTCAGCGCTAAAGGCCTGGAAATAATTTTGTAATACTTCATCCGTATGATTCATCTTCTCACCGCTTTTATTGCAAAACCGTTTTTCTCTTATTTTTCTTCCCGATGTTTAATATATGTTTCTATTTTCTCTTTGGCGCTGGCCAGCAGCCGATAAAACGTGCTGCGTGAAACTTCCATTAGGGCGACGGCCTTTTGAGCATCCTGATCCTGGAGATAATACGTGCTCAGCGCCATCCGCTCCTGTTCGCTAAGATGCTTCATCGCCAGAGCCATTTGTTCGATTCGGCCTTGCGGGTCCTGGTCCTTATCGGGCAAGATCTCCGGAGTTTCCAGGCCCACCAACACATGCCGATCTCTGGCTCGACCACGACGGTACTCACGGCAAACGTTGCGGGCGATACTTACCAGCCACGGGCCAAATCGTTCCTGCTGTCTTAACTTTTTTAATTTGCCGTATGCCCGCATGAAAACATCCTGGGTCAAATCCTGCGCTTCGCCGAGATTTCCTGTCTCGTGAAAGCAAATCGACCGAACCACGCGAGCATAACGATCATATAACTCGCCGAACGCCATGCGGTCACCCGCCAGCGTTCGCTGAACCAACTGGGCGTCCGTCTCGGCCACCTAAAACCTCCTGGCATGATGCAACTCATTGATGCACAAGACGTTAAGCGACAAAAACGCTGCGCCGCTCCTTGGCTCCTCTATATTATTAGTGGCACAAGACTTAGCGTTCGTCCGAGAAAAATTCCACCAAAGTTGTTTTTTTGTATTTTTTCCCATTAATTTGTATTTTTTCCCAATAATGTTTGTCTCCAAAATCTATCACACTACCAGACTCCGTAATTCTTTCGGTTGCCATAAACTATCATAACATATTATCAAATAAAGAATTATAATAATATTTACCCGCCGCACAACGACTGCCAAACCTATAATATTATATATAACTTATTTAAATACAGTCACTTAAGCATATTCATGCACATTCTTTTGAGAGTATCCAGAACCTAACGATCGCCTTGACATTAGTATCGGTAAATTTTTATACTATAAATGGCGTCTTTTTGGCCTATGTAAACTATATAATTTAGAGAATATCACAGAACATTTGGAGAACGTCCGAAGTAGTCTTAAAGTCACCAACGAGCAGGCTTTGCTTGTCCACCTAGCTCTACCCAAAGCCTCCCTGGGACCGGCTGAATCTCTTGACGAACTTGCCAGTTTGGCGGAAGCCGCCGGAGCCGATGTCGTCTGGCGGATGTATCAGAAACGTCGCACCCCCAGCGCCCCCTTGTATGTCGGGAAAGGTAAGGCCGAACAAATCGCCGAACAGGCCAAAAAAGTGGATGCCGATGTTGTTATTTTTGATAACGATCTCTCACCCGCCCAAATCCGCGAACTGGAAAAAATCATCAACTGCAAGGTCATCGACCGCAGCGAACTGATTTTGGATATTTTTGCATCCCGCGCCCGCACTCATGAAGCTCGCTTACAGGTGGAACTGGCGCAACTAGAATATACTTTTCCCCGCCTGACCCGGATGTGGTCGCACCTGGATACCGTCGTAGGCGCCGCCGGTGGCGCGGCCGGAGCGGTCGGCGGCATTGGCACCCGTGGTCCTGGGGAAAAGCAGCTTGAAATTGACCGACGGTTGGTGAACAAACGCCTAACCGTCCTCCGCCGCGAATTGGAACACATTGATCGTCGCAAACAGCGGCTGATCAACAGCCGCAGCGAGCATTTCACCGTCTCGCTGGTAGGCTATACTAACGCCGGCAAAAGTACGCTGCTCAAGTGTCTCACCGGTATTAACGTTTATATCGCTGACCAGTTATTCGCCACACTTGACACCAAAACCACCCGCTGGAATCTCGATCGTGACATTCACGTGCTGCTCAGTGACACCGTGGGTTTTGTCCGTGACCTGCCGCATCACCTGGTGGCGTCATTCCGAGCCACTCTGGAAGAGACGCTCAATGCCGATTTGCTTTTACATGTTGTGGATGTTTCGCATCCGCAGGCGGAAATCCAATTACACGCCGTCAATCGCGTACTCAAAGAAATCGGCTGCAACGAGAAAGACATATTACTCGTTTTTAATAAAATCGACCGCCCTGTCGATCACCTGCCCAGCCGGTCAGTACGTGATACACTTATGACGCTTTATCCCGACGCTTTGTGTGTTTCTGCACGAACCGGTCAAGGTGTTGACAATTTGCATCAGGTCGTATTACAGCGTGTTACCGGTCAAAAGCTACACCTGCGTATCACCTGTTCATATAATGACGGTCGAGCGGCGGGTTTCCTTCGCGCCCACGGAGAGATAATTTCGGAAAATTACACTGAAAATGACATCATCCTGGAAGCCTGGCTGGGCCAGCGACAACTGCCCGGTCTGCAGCGCCTTAATCCTCGCTCGTGCGATATTTTGTGTTTATAAAATCAGGAACGATTTTTGACGATTTTGTGTTTGGGCTGGTGGAAGAAAAAGATGAGCACCTGAAGTTCCATCTCGAACCCTCAAGCGGTTTTTACCACGCGAGTTTTTCGAAATCCTCAAACGTGATAAATCTTATCCTGCAATCATCCAGCATGGTTTCTTCAGTAACGGTTTCGTTGACAATAAACGCGGTTTTTGCTTTATACCGCGAGAGAAACTTTCTCAGGCCTCTGGGAATTTCTCCGGAATTAATCCTGCTTTTTACTTCTATGGGAACCGGTTTGCGATTTATCATAAGCACAAAATCGACCTCATCACCTTCTTTGGTGCGCCAAAACCGAATTTCCATATTAGGCAACAGAGAAGCCTTGAGTTTTAGAAACACGAAGCTTTCCAGGAGAATTCCCTTGTCGGTTCGCTCAGAAACAGGGGAAAAATCCTTCAGAACAGCGTTTCTTACGCCCAAATCATAAAGATATGTTTTGGTGGATTTTCTGAGTTCATTGCCGAGGTTTCCGGAAAAACTATACACTCTAAAATTGACATACGTTTCTTCGAGAATATCCAGATAATGATTCACCGCCTTGGAACTCATATTAACCTGACTGGCAAGAGAATGAACGGATATGGTGGAACCCTGATGTTCCGCCAATAGATATAGCAAATGGTTAAAGGCCTTGATATTTTCTTCTCTGACCAGCGATTTTATGTCCTTGAGGATGTAGCTGCTGAGCAGTTCCATTAATATTTGCTGCTGGCGCGGTTTCTGATCGGTATGCGTCAACGCCGGCATCCCGCCATAGCACAGGTAGTCGTCGAAGGGATAGTCGTTTGCCGCGGCTTTTATCTCCGAGTATTGCAGCGGATAAATCTGAAATAAAAACCTTCGGCCGGCAAGGCTTTCCTTAAGGTGTTTATGAATTTCCAGGGAGGATGAACCGGAACCAACTATCTTCACTTTTTGCGGCGAATCCACGATAGCTTTGAAAATTTTGGAGGCATTGGCAATATATTGGAATTCATCAATAAACACCACTTGCCCGGCAGATTTGATTTTATCGATAACCAGCTTGTCCGAAGTATTGAATTCCGCCAGAACATCAGGCTGCTCCAGGTCAAAAAAACCTGTATTATAGCCTTGCTGTAGGCAATATTTTTCGAGTACTTTCAGAAGCGTGGTTTTGCCCACCTGACGCGGACCGAGTATAATATCGATCTGAGGTTGAGATATTTCGTCTTGTAACCTCTTGATAATAAAGCGGTTAATCATATGTTCAACTATTTTAACCCAACAGGTCAAATTAGTCAATACACCTTTTACCATCCCGAAAAAATCGGGCAAGCCAACCATATCCGCCCGGATAACATTAAACTTTTTCCCCTACTCTACCCCATTTCTCACCCACAGGTGGATATTCAGTTGCACGCCGCCAAACGCGTGCTTAAAGAACCGGGCTGGGAGGATAAGGATATATTATTGGTTTTCATTAAAATGAACCGCCCCAACAACCATTTGCCCAGCCTACAACGGCTTCATCCGCGGTCGTGCGATATTCTGTGTTCGTAATATCCGGGTGTTCCACACATTTTTAAAATACATGTATAAATAGCGGTACGTTAAACGCACTCTATTCTGCTGGACACGTTCATTCAGGGACAGTATATTCCTTCTGTTTAAAGGAGTTATGCCATGAACCCAACCCGCCGAGTGTTTTTGCAGGGAGTAACCGGCCTGGGCGCTCTGTCTGTTTTTGCCTTAAACGCCAATACAATAAGTGGTCAGTCAGAAGAACCTGCAGCGGACGACTCGTCTATCCCCGTACCCGAACCTCGGATCGCTTGCTTCGAAACACTCGCTTACGGAATGTTTATCCACTGGGGTTTATATTCGCTACTCGGCAAGGGCGAGTGGATACAAAGCCACATGAAAATTCCCAACTCCGAATACCAGAAATTGAAGGATACCTTTACGGCCCAGGATTTCGACGGCAAGACCTTTGCTCGAACCGCCCGCAAGGCCGGCATGAAATACATTACTTTGACGACCCGTCATCACGAAGGGTTTAGCTTGTATGATACGTGCGGACTGAGCGATTATGACGCCCCGCACAGCGCCGCCGGCCGGGACCTGGTCAAGGATTTTGTCGAAGGCTGCCGGGCTGAAGATATTGTTCCTTTTTTCTATCACACCACCCTCGACTGGCATCAGGACAGCTTCAAGAATGATTTCAACGCCTATCTCCAATACCTGAGGGATTCCGTTCGCCTTCTTTGCACCAACTATGGTGAAATCGGAGGTTTATGGTTCGACGGCAACTGGAGCAAACCCAAGGCCGACTGGCAGTTGGACAAACTTTATAGCATGATTCGCCAACTCCAACCCCAGGCAATGATTATTGACAACACGGGCATGCATCAACGCGGCAAGATCGGACATTCGGAAATTGACAGCACCACCTTCGAACGGGGCCGGCCCACCCCGATGGATCGCCGCGGCATGAAGAAATATATCGCCGCGGAAATGTGCCAAACGACCAACAATCACTGGGGATTTGCACAAAATGATTTTTGTTACGCCTCCGCCGGCGACATTATCGAAAATCTTTGCGCCTGTCGCAAGGTTGGCGCCAATTTTCTTTTGAACGTCGGCCCCACCGCCACCGGTAAGCTGCCCGATTACGAAAAAGCACTTTTTGAAAGAATCGGCGATTGGATACAAATGCACGCGGAGCCGGTATATAACGGCAAGCCTTCAGGCATCAAAGGAACAGATTCTGACTTCGCTCTTGAAACCGGCGATAAAATTTACCTGTTTATTCACAATCTCTTCATCAGGGGTGACAAAAATGTCACCCTCCAGAGGGAAGGAGCAGGTCCCCGAATCTTCGAGGACGTGCGGCGAAAAATTCAGTCGGCGAAATGGATGGATAACGGGGAAGAATTGAAATTTCAACAGGATAGCGCCGAGAACAAGCTGACGGTCGAA
>JAFGBA010000007.1 GCA_016933395.1 Sedimentisphaerales bacterium
GAAGGATTTGAGGTAAACCTGTTTTTCCAATATGCAAGGAGTATGCAATGCCGGGAAGCGTGTATCGGCCAAAGGCGCGTAGTAATAGAAGCCGTTTTCCCGCAGGCGATAATGGATGTTCAAGGTTGTCAATCCGCCAAGACATAACCGCATGTTGGAAGGGATGGTATCGAGGCCATTATCGTCCAAAGGGCTGACACGTTGTATTGTGGGTATGTCGCGACGCAGGCCTGGTTGGCCGATGTTGATGGCGTGCTGATGACGAAGGAGTTCCAGAAAATCCTCCGTAACGGCGTCTTTATTTAGAGAAATAAAACCACCCAGAGCGCGAGGGGGCAGTGTGGCGTTTAAAGACATTTTATCGCTGCTTTCCGGAGGTGTCATTTCTACGCCATTGATTAAATTAAACCAACGACAATTGGGGCGTATGTTGACGTTTAACAATGTCCCTTTGACAGTAAAATCTTCGGTGCGATTGACAACGGTCCAGAGTGTTCCCTGGGACATCGTCCATTGCGAAGCGTAGATGTACTTTTGAGCGGTCGGGACTAGCGGCGTCCATTCGCCGCTGGAAAACCAGTCGGCAAAATAGGTTTGCAAAGCGCGGACGCTACGGAGGAGATACTTGTCGCGCTCGCTCCAGGGATTGTAGGAACCAAAGACGTTTTCCCAGACAAAGATGCCCGCGCCGTTCATCCAGGCGGACTGCAATTCACTGGAATGATCCGTATCCCAACGGCGGATGAGGTGCATCATGTGGCGAGGTTCGAGCCATTTGTCGCGAAAGACGCCGGGGACGGGACTATCGTCAATCCACTGCGCCCAGGAAAAATGGTGGTTGGCGATGGCTTGAAGCGGCAGATCGAGTTCGGATTCGAGGACAATTCCGGGCCGACAGGCGTTAAATTTGACCAGAAGGTTTTTAGGGCCGTGGGTCCAGGTGTCCAGAAAAACGCCATCGGCATCGAGAGCACAGGTAAATCTTATCATGCGTTCAATGTTGTCATCGGGCGAGATACCGTCGGCGATGTCCCAGGGATTGAAACAGACGAACAACCGAATGTTGCGAGCGTGGAGGTTGTCGGCCAATTGCCGCAGCGCCTCCAGGCCGCCGGGCATGTTGCGGTACATATCGAACTGGGTTTTTCGGTCAAAGCCGAGGTTGGGATAGCCGTGCCAGATGACCAGGCCGTCGATGGGGCCGAACTGGGTTTCGACTTCCTTTAGAAACATGTCGGTGCGATAGGTATGGGTGTGGGAATCAAGAAACCGTTCATCCCAGAGCATAACGTAATAACAACTGAATACTTTCGATGTCCAGGCGAATTCAGGCTGATTATAGTGAAAGTCATTGTAATCAAGGGCGGTTTTGGCTTCGCTGCGCCAGGTAATAAGCCGGTCACGCCAAGCGTCCCATTGGGCCGGATCGTCAGGAGCCGGGATAAGCGCCGGCATGTCGAGGGGAGAACTTGATATTTTTTCAATATCGGCAGTAATACACGATGCCGACAATAAAAGCATAAATACCATTAACCATTGAACGGTAGCGAGCATCTGAATTCCTTCCGGAGTTATTGGTCAGATTGTTTCTGGGGTTCTTCCGGTTTGGGAATCCATTTCAAGGGAGTGATGCGAATGCCGTCATAGTTGGGATCAAGGGCCGCCAGGTAGTATTTGCCTTGATGGATGATGATTTCCGGCGCAGCGACTTTTATTTCACAGACGAGGTACTGATCATTGTCGATGCCGAAGTGGTAGGGATTGAGCGAGCAATAGACCGTGGTAAGGGCATCGAGGCCGTAGCGCTGGGTACGGAAGAGATAGTATTTGCCGTCATAGGCGACGACGTGGGGGCATTCGCAGGACCAGATATTGTTGCCGGCCTTGCCGCCGTAGGAAACGACGGTGGAATCGGACCAATTATAGAGATCACAACTGCGACGGACGAAGACATACCCATGGCTGGTTTCCGGTGCGGGTGGTGTGGCGGGCGGAAAGGCGGTGTAATAACAGAGCCACTCGTTGCCGACCTTGAGCATCATGGCGTCGCGGGTGTTGGCGCCGGGACCGTCGCTGAACGCACCGGTGTTGCCGTTTTGACGGATGACACGGGTGAAAGTTTTGCCATCGAAACTGGTGGCGAAGCAAATATTATTCCAGTCGCCATAGGCCATATAGTAAAGGTTGTTATGCATGACAACGTGAGGGGCTTGCAAACCGCCGGGGGTTTCTCCCACAGAGGTATCGGCGGTCATAACAACGCCTTTAGGCGTCCAGTCGGGCTGGGTGAGGCATTTGCCTTCCCAGCCATGGAACAGCCGGCCGGTGCCGCCCGCTTTAGTGCCGCGAATGCAAGACCACAGTTGCCAGGAGCCATCCCGCGCCTGCCAGACGCCAAAATCGACAGGTTGCTGGTTCTCACCCTGGTATTCACCGATGTCGGGATTGTGAGCCACATGAACCCATTCACCTTCGAGAGCGGGAATAAGTATAGGTTTGTCTTGGGCGTAAAGAGTAAGCCCGAAAACAAACAGAATTATCACTATAATGAACCATTGGTTTAAATTCATGACAAACTCCTCACAAGACGCTTCGATGCGATTATCACCACAATTTATGGTATATCAGAGGTGTGGAGTGCGACAAGAAAAATCCTTTAACAATATGAGTATAAAACCTAATCCAAAACCGTCTTTAGGTTAACAGGAGATTTTGAATTGGCCGGGTGATGGAAGAAAGCTATAATTTATAAGTATTTTGAGATGAAAATAGGCGTTTTAAGAGGAAAGGCCATAAAAATGACTCATTTCAATCGTCGTGAAATGTTGATATTAGCCGGCGGGGCAGCGGCAGGATTAACCGGTTGTGTACAGGAAAACCATTCTGTCGATAGCGCCAAATCACATTCAGGATCTCGGCGCGTGTTGCGGGCAGCACATTTTACCGATATTCATGTGCAACCCGAACAACGGGCCCCTGAGGGGTTCGCCGCAGCACTGGAGCATATGCAGCAAGGCGAGGATGCACCTCAACTCCTATTGGTAGGGGGCGATAGCGTAATGGATTCATTTCAGGCCCAGGAACCGCGCGTGCGGGAACAGTGGGAGGTTTATAAAAAGGTTATGGCCGAACATTGTCGGATTTCCGTACGGGCGTGTATCGGCAATCATGATGTATGGGGCTGGGACAAGGAAAGCAGTCTGACAACCGGTGCTGAACCATTATGGGGCAAAGCGTGGGCGATACAGAGTCTGGGTATTGATAAGCGGTATTATAGTTTTAACCAGGCGGGTTGGCACTTTGTGATGCTGGACAGCACGTTTCAGCCGCCGGAAAATCCCCGTGTTTACACCGCGCGACTGGATGAAGAGCAATTTGCCTGGTTGGAGAATGATTTGCAAGCACATGGTCAAATGCCGACAGCGCTGGTATCGCATATTCCGATTCTGTCGGCGGCCGCCTTTATGGACGGCGAGAACGAGAAAGACGGTGATTGGCATGTGCCGGGAGCGTGGATGCATTTGGATGCGCGGCGGCTGAAAGATCTGTTTTTAAAACATCCCCAGGTAAAGCTCTGTTTAAGTGGTCATTTGCATCTGGTCGATCATGTCGTGTACAACGACGTGCATTATATTTGTGACGGGGCGGTTTGCGCGGGCTGGTGGAAGGGCGATTATCAGGAATGTGATGAAGGATACGGCGTAGTGGATTTTTACGCAGATGGCAGCTTCGCGCACCGCTATGTATCTTATCATTGGGTAGCGGAGCCTGAACCTGTCCAGCCGGTCGCCCAAAGACCGTCGCGGGGAATCAGAGGCGGTCATGAGCGGGTATAATAAAAAAGGACTTTCACGTCGGCAGTTTATAGGTGCTGTTCTGGCGGGAGGGACGACTGCGGGATGTGCTACCATAAACTTATGGGGAGCTGAAGCATCAGGGGAGCAAAAGAAAGCGAATAGCGACGGACAGGAAAACGGGCGAAAACGAGTCTTGCGTTTTGCCCATGTGACGGATGTACATATTACCGCGGATCGACGAGCGTCAGAGGGGTATGCGGCGTGTTTGCAGCACCTGCACGAACAGCAAGATCGGCCGGAACTCATTCTTATGGGCGGTGATGCGATTATGGATGCACTGAAAGCGGATGAAGCGCAAACGCGCGATCGCTGGCGTTTATATCGCGAGGTCATGGAACGGCATTGCCGGATTCC
>JAFGBA010000088.1 GCA_016933395.1 Sedimentisphaerales bacterium
GTAAGCACATAGTTGTAAAGCCGGACATCATCAAGCAAACCTTCCCAGTTGCGATCGCCGGGGAAATTGCTGTGACCGCCGATCCACACCGAATCGCTCGTCTGGTAAATCGGTTCTGAAGCCGGTAATGTGTCTGAATCATTCAGCAACCCGTCGATGTAAATAGCGCCGGTCGCACCGTCAAACGTCCCTACGAGCAAATGCCAGGCGTCGTCAATAACGTCCACCGTTCCATCGGCAAGCGCCACGTAGCTCGGAGTATCCACATGGAACGCTCCTCTATCATCATCTCCGTAGCACTGCAACCGCCAGCAAATGTCGCCTTTGGTGACAATGCCGAGCCAATCATCTTTGGTCGTGGTGCTTTTAATCCACGCGGCGACGGTGCAGGTGTTGGTAAATTCAAAACCCAGACCAGGCAAATCGCCTACGGTCAAATAACCCGTGCCGTCAAGAGACACGGCGTTTCCGATCAGGCCCGGTACGGACGACACCGTGCCATTGGGATCCGCCGGATAAACCCCTGTCTCATCCGGATACTGACCGCCGACCGGACCGTCCAGCGTCCAATGGGCGATCATACGCCTGACGCCCAAAGACGCCAGTTCGGATGTGGCCTCTCCGCCGCCGACGTTGACCACGTGGCAATAGTAATAGCCTTCGTCCGTTCCATCCGCATTGGCAATCGACAAGGTATCCGTCTCCGCCCCGCTGATGTCTCCGCCGTCAACAAGTTCCGTGTCGTTGACGCCGTCAACATACTTATACCATTGATACGCCTCTGCGGTGGCCGATTCAACCGTAATGCTGAATATCGCCGTAGCCCCGGTATCCACCACGACGTCGTCAGGTTGATCCGTAATGACTGGATCAGAGGGCAACATGGTAAAGCCCCATACCTTGCCGACAATCGTCGCCGGATCATCCGGCAGGGAAACTCCGCCGCCGCCCAACGCGACGCCCGTATCCACGCGCCAAAGGTATTCACCATCCAGATTCAGTTCAACCGGACCATACCCCGGATCAGGATCGATCGGATCGCCCGCGTCAATCTCGCCCACGTAGATCAGGTTGGGATCCGAAGAGATCGTTTGATCTGCGCTCATATACAGGTAGTATTTGCGAATTTCCGAATAGGGTAATTGCGGATCAACCGGATCGCGTCCCGGCTTCCATCCCAGTTGCACTTCGGCCGTTGTTCCGGCGACCGGCGTGCCAACATTCACAGCGCCATCGGCCGGCGTCGGGGTATGAGGCTGCATGGGATTGACCGCGATGTCCCAAAGCGTTGCAATTTCCGTTGCCGTAAGAACTCGGTCAAAAATGGCGATTTCGTCGATGCCGCCTTTCCATTCCCGGCTTTTATCGATATCAATTCCAAATAACAGCGCTTCCGGCGTGTAAAGCCCGGCGGGATTAGTGTCTTCCACACCATCAACCCATACGCCATCCAGATAACTATCGGCTTTGTTGCCATTCTCAAAGGTCATAACCCACATGTGCCACTCGCCAAAAGTAATGGGAGTTCGCGACTGTGACAGTATTATTTCATTCGACCGTTTGACGAATGACTGTAGCCCGTTGGTGGGATTAGCATTTTCGTAATGACCAACGCTAAAAACATACCTGTTGCTAACCGTGTTTTGCTGTAATCCGCCGACACAGCGTCGGGCATTAGCATCTATCCACATCCAAACCACCATTGTCAGGTCGGTTTTACCGGCGTAAGGCAAATACGTGGCCATTCGTAACTCAGCATCGCTGCTTCCGAGAAATTCGGGGGCATTATTACCAGACGCAAACCCCAAAAAACCGTCAGTGGGTCGCGGCCCCGCCTGACCGACGGTAACACCGGCAGTGTTGCTATACGTGCCGGGATTATCGCCATCGACGGCGTCGCCGGTTACAGCATCCGCCGCGGTTGTTCCGCTGGCTTCGTTTAAATTCCAATAAGAAACCAGGTCGGACATGTTTGTGAGCCAGGCATCATAAGTACCTGCGCCGGCCAGACCGCACCAACCGGCAACCAATATTAAAACCAATACCTTGTTTTTCATTTTTATCTCCTTCATTTTCTTCTTGTTGCTACTAAACGCCAATTTCTTAAAGACATCAAACCCGCTTTTACGTCATCCTCGCTCCTTTCAGTAAAACATGCGCATCCCACTCCTTTAACCATGGAATGCCGACCTTTCCTCATCTCATACGTCACACACGCTTTCACACACACGTTTCCATCAAACCAGTCGGAAACCGCTTCGGAAGGCTTTCCGCCGAAACTTAATTCCCGGTAGGTAAAAAAGTGCAATAATTGCTATCATAACCCGGACCGATATGGCTCCTGCTTTTCCAGGCAGGAAAACCATACATCAATTTTTCACCATCGATATAGGAATTGTCACCATTCTCCACAACGTCTTCATATCGGAATTTAACGTCGTGAACGGAACCATCATGAAACGAATAATTAAACTTCTGTTCGCCAAAATCGTGGGTATTCCAATCCTGGTAGCGGGCGAAGCAACTGACATTATCGTCAACCTCCCATAATGTCAGCGAGTTGCCTTTCCCCCTGTGAACCAACTCCACCAAACCGGAATCCAAATTCGTGTCCAGTGGCGCGTTATATTGCAACTTGTATGAAATCCAATCAGACGTGATGATCTTGAAAGTGTATCCGTTAAATTTAATCGGCGTTCCGAACTTGGGATTTTTATCCATAATCGCCGTATCAGGTCCGACCTGGTAATTGGTAAAAAAGCCGAAATGCCCCTCAATCCGGGTGCTCGCCTGGCTTTTACTTAAATCTATCTCCGTTTGACATAAAGGATCATTAAAACTTTCGAGCTTATCATCCAAATATGTTTTCAGGGTATCACGCAAATCATTGCCGCTCCTTTTTATTTGATTGGCTTTTCCATTACTCGATCGCTCCGGCGACAAACCCTCATGGTCCGTGGAATACATCATGAAAGCCAGATAAAGATTATGGTGCCTGGTCTTGCAGAGAACATCCCGCGCATGTTCCCTCGCACGCGCCAACGCCGGCAGCAATATCGACACCAGCAGGGCAATAATCGACACCACCACCAGTAGCTCGATCAGGGTAAATCCAACAAAACGTTCACAAAGAAATTTTTTATTTCTTTCAAACATATATAATCACTCTTTTTTATTCACCGTAAACTTATATAAGCATTAATGCGTATTTTTCATCTATCTTTGGCTTATGGCCGTAAAAGAGATACACACAGATAAAACGGACCAGGGGCGTTGGACCAATTACCCTCCGACGTCAAATGATCGAATGCTTCCTGTTCTTTTGACCAGGCAACATGCATATCGCCAAACAAGGCATTGATGCCTGTCGGCTCATTTTTAAATTGGTGCGGCAATGCCTCATATGTGTAGAGAAAATCCGTCACTAACGCATACTGAGCCGATAGATCAGAATATTTGTCGGTATATTTGGGACAGGAAAAGTTGCTGGGAATTCCCGTGCCCGTTGGAGTATAGCGGGTGTTTTTACTCTGGGGAAAATAATTGTATGAAATACGCGTAGCTCCATAGGTGCGCCGCTGCGGCAGTTCGGGCGCCGGCCAGGTTTCACCTTGATGCTTATAAGCTTCCCAGGTGAACATCTGGGCGGGATCACTACCATTGACCAACACCGAAGAATTGGCATTTATGCCTGGACAATAAAAAATTTCCGGTTGGTCAATGATGCCGGTATCATACAATGGCGCCATATTATAAGCCCCTGTCACAATATGAGGGGGATTGCGATCATCAAGAGAGTATATCCAGAAGGTTAGATAAGGAGAAATCGCCTGGTTGGCATTATATACCCCGCTTCTTATGTACATCATCTGCATTGATTCAGGAATGTGGTCAACATTGTCAGCGGCATAGGAAGCGATGCCCACGCCGATTTCATGCAGTTGGGTAGCACACTTGGTGCGTTTGGCTTGCTCCCGCGCCCGGTTCAGAGCCGGCAGTAAAATCGACACCAGCAGCGCTATGATGGACACTACGACCAGAAGTTCTATAAGAGTAAATCCTCGAAAAAAGAATTTGCCAAGATACTTTTTACTTTTAATGGGATCTGTTTTCATAAAATTATCCTCTTATTTCAAGGATTTCCCCAATGCTACATCCCATAAAGATTGAATCTCTGTTTCCGAAATTGCGCGATTAAAGACGGCAATCTCGTCCAAACCGCCCTTCCACGGTCGATTTTCTGAAACCCGGATATCATTGCCGAATATCAGGCCGTCCGGCGGATAAAGACCCAATGAATCCGTCTCAAAGGAACAGGTCTCCATGAGTTTTCCATCGAGATAACATTGGAAAATCCGTCCGGATTCCAAGGTAATAATCCACATATGCCAAATATTCACATCGCCCGGGTATCTTGTTGAGAATTCCTGTTTACTGTCGTCACTACGCTTGACAAACGCCTGTAATCCGACGGGAGGATTATATAACGCCGTGGCAAATACATACCGATTATCCACCATGTTTCGCTGCAAGCCGCCTATAGCCCGTCGGTCATCAAAGGACGCCGGTATATCAGGGTATTTCACCCATACAATTAACGATATATCCTTCTGCTCGGCATATACATTATGCACGGCCATCTGTAGTCTGGTATTGACGTCATCGGAAAATTCGGGGGCACAGTTATCGGCGCTGAACCCTCCAAAGCCGTCGGTGGGTCGAGGACCCGCTACGCCCAGAGTCACACCCGCTCCATAATACGTGCCAGGATTATCCCCATCCACCGCATCGCCGGGAATTAAATCCGCTACGGTAATTCCGCTGGTTTCGTTCAGATTCCAATATGACACCAAACCCGGCGTCCTCGTAAGCGTCCTGACATAATCGGCCTCGATCGCTCCGGGATCCAGACTGCGAACAAACGCCAGCGGCTGGGCGGCCCGCTTTTCAATGCAAACATTCCCCTGCCGGTTAAACGAACCTACTTGCCCCTTATGCAAACGATACGGTGTTTGACTGCGGCCGGCAGGTTTTTCCTCCCAAAGCTCCACCTGTCCGTCAAGAACGTGCGTTTCCGAAAATCCTTCGTTTGTGACGATAACGCCGAATTCCGTCCCCAGATCGACTATGCTGCAACCGGGCGCTGTCACGGTAAAACCATGACCTTTTTGGGTGACTTTGGCGCACAACCGGCCCAAGTTAAGTCTCATTCTTCTGGATGACAGGAAATTAAATTCACAGGGCGCTTCCAGAATTACCTCGGTGCCGTGATCGAATTTGACCTTCACCAAACCTTCCTGTAGATATATTGGCTCGGCGCCTGTATAAAGCCAGCTTCCTTCTTCGTAGGGGACTTCCATTTTACCCCATTTGGCGTTGATGCTTTCCGCTATCGTAGCAACCGCCACCGGCATCGCCGGGGGTCGGCGCATTTGTCGATCCAGCCAAATAATTCCCAGCGCCACAATGACAATCGCCGCAATTCGCAACATGCTTTGAAATACTTCCCTTCGGCCAAATCGCGGCCTGGTCTGAGGCTTGTTAACAGGCAAGGACTCTTCCAGAGAACATTGACGAGTTTCCGCCTCCTCAATGGCTCTGCGAATAGCGGAATCATATAAATCTTTTCTGACGGTATCGCGAAATACCGCCGTATCATCCTTAAATAATATGGTCGGTTTATTCTGATCTTCATATAAACAACTTATATTTTCTGAAATACCGACATAAACGAACAAATATTCCAGATAATATCTTCGAGCCGAAGCGTCTTTCTCGAAAAGGTCATTCAATTTAGAGAATTGATTTTCCGTATCATCACCATCAATAACGGCCATAATCAATTCGCTTAATTCGCCTGTATTTAACGAGTCATTATTCATAGATTACTCGACGGCCAAATTCCTGCGAATGCATCGCAATAAGGCATCATGTATGCGCGCCAGCGCCTTGTTTATCGCACGAACGCTATAACCGTAGCGTTCCGCGATTAAGCGAGAGGGACAATTCTCCTCGTAGCGCATAAAAATCAAGCGTTTGTCATTGTCTTTGAGTTTTTTCAAACATTTTTTCAGCGTGCTGATGCGATCATCATATTGTTTAATTATTTGCGCCGACTCGTTTTCCAAAGCCGCCATCATGGCGTCGCCGAAAACCAACCGGGAACCGGGATTTTGCTTGCGATAGGACAATACCTGATATCTCGCGATGGCCAAAGCCCAAGCCATGAAATCGGTTCCCTTTTGAAATTGGTTGAATTTGCGCCACATAACTATCGTCGTCTCCTGCATGATGTCATCGGCGTCGTTTTTATTAGCGACCAGACTAAGGATAAAGGCATAGATTCTGTTTCGATTGGCCTGCAATAGCTGGAC